>DAINCT010000074.1:0-12272 GCA_036732245.1 Chloroflexota bacterium
CTGCTGCATTTGCCTGTTGACCTCGGATGTAGTAGATGTGGATGTTGGCCCCTGGGGCCAGGGCATGTGCCCATTCCAAATCCATGGTCGTTTCACCCTGGTTGGTGAGTCGGAAGGTCTTGCCTCCCACATACGATACCTGGACATTCGCGTCCGGCAAATTGTTGGCGGCATCGAAAGCTTGAATGTCGGCGGGGTCATAACTGTCGAGTTCAACCAGAGCGATTGTTTGACCAGCTCCGGTCAGGCCGCTACTTAGCAGCGGGTCGATACCGTACGCGGTTTCCAACTGCGCGGGAGTGTAGCCCTGTCCCACCTGCTGTGCTGCGGCCAGGGTCGAAAAGGAGTGGGTAGGTGCGGCCACGGCACTCGAGCCTGTCACACTCGACGTGTACGATGCAGTCGCAATGCTGCCCAGGATGAGGCCGGAAACCGCCAGGTGTCGGTGATGAAACGCGCCCGCTACATGCCGAAGGCGAGAAGTGAACGAACGGAAGTCGGTAGGTATGGATTGCAAAATTGTCGTGCTCCTGATCGTGATAGCGAACTGGTTACCATAGGGGTGCAAACTAAAGGTACAAAACGCGGTTGAAGGGAACCTGAGAAGCGCGTGGTCTCTTCCTGAGACACCCTGGCAGTTCGCGCGGTTGGCTGCAATACCGGCTTCCGCGCTCGACCATCATTACGCACAGGAGCACGAAATGGATGGAAAATTCGGCCGAGATGTTGTCCCGTTCATTTTCATGGCGATTTTTGTCGGTTCAATGATCGCGCTGGCCGTCACCGGACACTAACCCGAGAGCAACGAATTTCAACGGTGGCCGTCGGTTTGGATGTCACGCCAATGACTCGGCCCGTGCCGGCTGAAAGGTCAATCCGAGGATCCCGCCAAGCTCGCGCATCAGTTCTTGTGCCGGTTTCGCGTTCCCGCCGCGTAACGACTCATCCTGGATGATAGCTGCCAGCTCCATGAGCACTCCCAGAGCTTCGGGCGTATCCAGGTCGTCATTCATGCGGTCTAGGAAGCGACTCCTGTACTCGTTGGTTTCCAGGGTCACGTCGCTTGAGCCCTGCGCCTGCAGCGCTGCGCGAAGCACCTCGGCCCTGTCTGCCGCCGCCTGAAATGCCTGTTCATTCCAGTGAAGTTCCGATCGGTAGTGGCAACTTGAGACGTAAATCCGCACCGCGTCGGCGCCCTTACTTCGGATCAAATCTCTGACGAAAACCATGTTTCCAAGCGACTTGGACATCTTTCGTCCATCCATGTACACCATGCCAGTGTGCATCCAAAGTCGCGCGAACGGTCGAACGTCGATGTTGGCTTCGGACTGCGCGATCTCGCTTTCATGGTGTGGAAATATCAGATCGCTTCCTCCCCCATGAATATCGATGGGGGAGCCAAGATACTTGAGCGACATGGCGCTGCACTCCAGATGCCACCCTGGAAGCCCTTCGCCCCATTTACTCTCAGCGCGGAACTCGTCGCTCCCAGCCGGACGCCAGAGGAGGAAGTCGAGTGGATCTTCCTTCCGAGGATCGTCAGGGTCTCCTCCGCGGTCCCGAGCAAGTCTGAGCATCTCATGCCGGTCGAGTTTCGACAATTCTCCGTATTGGGGATCGGAGGCGACACGGAAGTACACACGGCCGTCGACTGCGTACGCATGGCCGCTCTCGACCAACGCCTCCGCCATGCGGACCATCTCCGAAATTTCGTCGCTGGCTCGGGGATAAATGTCGGCCGGTAGAACGTTAAGCGCCTGCATGTCATGTAGATACCGCGCGGTTTCTCGCTCTGCCAGTTCCTGGTACGAGATGCCGAGTTGACGCGCCTTCTCAAACAGCGGGTCGTCCACGTCCGTGATGTTCTGCACGTACCGCACCCCATAACCCAAAAAACCCAGATAGCGCACCAACGTGTCGAATGCAGCATACGTAAACCCGTGCCCCAGATGAGCGGTATCGTACGGCGTGACGCCGCAGACATACAGCTTCACCTCGTTTCCGCCGGGCCTGAAGTCTTGTATTGTTCCCGAAAGAGTATCGTGCAGTCGAAGGCCGTTCGCCACGCAGGGTCCTTCCCTCGCCGGAGGTTGCCCTCGGGCGCATGAGATAACGACGAATCCTACCATCCGGTGTGGCCGTGCACCGTTGCCGGGCCGCCAACCGGACGCTCCGGATTCAGGTACTCCACCAAGTACAATCAAACAACGGGGAACAGCCGGCACTTTTGTCGCCGAGCCGGGTAGCCTGGCAGTTCTCCTGCACAAGGACTGTAGAGAGATTCGAGCGCAAGCTGAGTGAAAGGGAGGACCTCGTGAGTGAGAGTCCAGGCGAGCGACGTCTCAACGCCGAAGAGATTAATCGGCTCGCGTCCGAGCTGGATGGCCAGCCATTTAATGCTGAGCCGATCGACGACGACAGCGCCGTGGGTACTGTTCCCTCCGCGGGCCCGGGTGTCATCGCCGGCCTGGAAGAATCCAGTCCTGATCATCCCATCTTTCCGCCCGGGAACAATGCCAATGAAGAAATCGGCGGATCAGCGGAAGATCGGGCAGCTCTGCGCGAAGAAGAGTCTCGCTGACGCCATCGAAGGAGACCATTCGAAGATGGAAGATACAACACAGAGTTACGAATCCCGCGAAAAATTGTGGGATGAGCAATGGCCGGAGGACGGAGTGGAAACTGCCGGCCACGAGTCCGATATCGACGACGAGGGAGAGCTGACAGCGTATCCCGGTTCGGTAGGGACGAGTGACCCCATCCAGTCGGTCCGCGACGCCGAGCCATACGACCCTCCCATCGATCCCCCGGTCCTACCGGGCGGGAGGGACGGAATCCATGTCGCCACGGGATTCGGAGAGTCCGCCGAGGAAGAAGCTGAAGCCGACGACGATACCCGAGACGATGAGGACATTCGTCGGGAAGTCGTGCTGACGTTGCGCCACGACTCCCTGACGTCCAAGTATCCGCTCCACGCCGCCGTGGTGAACGGGGTTGTGCGGCTCACAGGTCGCATTCCCTCGGCAGACGACGCCGAGTACGCCCAGACCCTCCTCTCCAACGTGCCTGGCGTGGTCGATGTCCTGGACGACACGACGATCGATTCAAACGTGGAGTAGCATCGGGCACCGTCTCGGTCCGATCGACAAGGCTCGGCGTACAGGCATGCTTTATAACCTCGGTCGATTCATGTACCGCTCGCGCTGGGCAGTTGTGGCCCTCTGGGTAGCGGCTTTGGGCCTGGCTTCGATCTTTGCGCCGCGTGTCTCGGGGGTGCTACGCGGCGGCGGTTACACGATCGGAAACAGTGAGTCGGTCGTCGCCTACAACACACTGCACGATGCGTATGGGTACCGCGCACTCACGTTCAGCGTGGCGATCACCGTTCCGCCGTCCGAGTCGGCTCAGGGACTCGCGGCTGCCCAACGCTTTCGTCGGCTCGCCCTACAGCGCTTTGGCCGCACTCTGTCCATCAGCAATCCTGTTTGGACGCCCGATCATGCCGTGCTGCTCGAGCGCGTATATAGCGCCCCGCAGGAAGATTTCGGAGCGAGCTTCGCGGCCCCGTTGCAAGCCTTGCTACCCCAAAGTTCGGTACGCGGTTACCTCACCGGACCGTCGGCAATTTTCCACGATATGGAAACGGTGAGTGATGGAGACTTGCGGCGGGTCGAGATCGTTACCCTTCCGATTGCCCTCGTCGTGCTCCTGCTCATCTTTGGCTCGGTAGTCGCGTCGTTGACGCCCGTTCTGATGGCCCCCGTCGCTGTGACTATCGCCCTGGCAGTCATCTTTTTTCTCGGTCACAGCATCGATATGTCGATCTTTGTGTTGAACACCACGTCGATGCTCGGGCTGGGTGTGGCGATCGATTACTCGCTTTTCATGGTCAATCGCTTTCGTAGCGAGCTTTCACTTGGGCGCGATCTGGAGACGGCGGTCGGAAACACGGTGGCGACCTCCGGACGGGCGATTCTCGTTTCCGCGGTAGTGGTCAGTGTTGGGTTCTTCGGACTTACTCTATCCGGCGTCTCGATGTTGCGGTCTCTCGGGATCGGCGGGAGTATCGTCACCATCTTCTCTTTGCTGACGGCCTTGACCCTCCTTCCCGCGTTGCTTGGAATAATGGGCGAGCGAATCAACGCCCTCCCAGTCATTCCCAGCCGATTTCAGCGAAGTCACATCTGGCGCGACATCGCGCTGTGGGTCATGCGCCGGCCGGTGCGCATCATTGCTGTGGTTTCGGTCATGATAGCTGTTCTGGCCTGGCCGGCATTTCATCTCCGCGTCGGCATTCCAGGACCGGAGATTCTGCCTTCTTCTGTGAGCTCACGCGCCGGAAATGACATTTTGGGGCAGCATCTCGGCGTCGTGAATCGTTCGCCCGTGCTGGTCGTAGTCCGGCGTCACGCCGGCACGCCGGTATCCACTTATCAATCCGCCATATTCGCCGTGCTCGACCGCATTTGCACCTCTCCCGAGGTTGCCGGAATCGCCGCGATCCCGGTCCCCGATTCACCAGCGGCGCTCCACTCCTGCGACGCCGCTTTGGCCGCTTCACAAGGTGCTTCGCCCGTTCAGCGAGCGCAGGTGCAACTTCAGGCCTCTCGACATCGCGTCGGATTGGTGTCTGTCTTTCTCAAGTCCGAACCATCCAGTTCCGCCGCCGAGCACTACGTCGCTAGTCTTCGAGCGGCGCGGCCCATCCCCGGCTACTCCCTGTTGATCGGTGGACAAACCGCCGGACAGATGGATTTCGACCACTACTTGTACTCGCGCTTCCCTCTCGTGATCGGGTTCGTCATTCTCGTCATTTATCTGGTGCTGCTTATAGCCTTTCGCTCAGTGCTGTTGCCTTTGAAGGCCATCTTGATGAACGTATTCTCGGTGCTCGCCGCATACGGCGCCGTCGTTTTTGCTTTCCAGGACGGCCATCTGGCTCGGCTCCTCGATTTCACCAACGTCGGGAATGTCGACTCGATCGTGCCTGTGTTTCTGTTTTGTGTGTTGTTTGGCATCAGCACAGACTATGAAGTGTTTCTGCTGACGCGCGTGCAAGAGGAGTACCGACTCACTGGCGACAACGAAGAAAGCGTGGCCGCCGGCCTGGCGGTGACCGGCAGAATCATCACCAGTGCGGCGGCTGTTATGATCGTCGTCTTCGGGGCGTTCGCATTTGCCCGACTGGTCGTGATCAAGCAGGTTGGGCTCGGACTCGCCATCGCGGTCCTGGTAGATGCAACCCTAATCCGCGTGCTCCTCGTGCCTGCCACCATGCGACTGTTGGGTCGCTGGAACTGGTGGCTGCCCGTGCGCGGATTTCCGCGCATCGAGGGCCGGGACGAGTCGACCTCGCGCGGCAAGTCGCCCGCCGCTGAGTAACGCCCGTTGGCGTCCTTCTTGGCGCTTCGTCAAGTAATCATGGTAGCGTGGGAGGTCACGTCTGTAAATGGGGAGATCGCATGGCTGAACGCACAGAATTGAAAGCCGATATACGCGAGTTGCTGGGAAAAAAGGTTCGTCGGCTTCGCGCTGAAGGAATCCTGCCGGCCACCGTGTATGGTCACAATGTCAACCCGCTGTCCATCCAGATCAACGCCCGCGACTTCCGCATGCTGCTGAGGTCCCAGGGGCGCACACAGCTCATCAATCTCCTGGTTGGGAGCGAGCGGCCCCGTCCGGTATTCATCAAGCAGACCGCCGTCGATGCGAAGCGGAACGCGCTACTCCACGTTGAGTTTTTTCAGGCAAACTTGCTCGAGAAGGTCACCACGCACCTCCCGCTGCACTTCGAAGGTGAGTCTCCCGCCGTGCGGGAAGGCGGTATTCTACTCACCCTGCTGGATCATGTCGACATCGAGTGTCTGCCGGACGATGTACCGGCCGGTGGTATCGAAGTCGATATCAGCCAGATTATTGAGATGAACGGCACTATTCACGTGAGCGCGCTTACGATACCGGGGAATGTCACGCTTCTGACGCCAGTGGACGAAATCGTTGCCAAAGTGGATGCTCCCATCTCAGAGGCCGCCCTCGAAGAGGATCTCGCCGAGGTTGAACCGACCGCTGAGGTCGCGAGCGAGGAAGAGGCAGCGACTGCTGAATCCGCGGAAACTGCTCCGGAGTCCTGATTCGCGGCATTACCTCAGACTTGAAGCGGGGTCGCGGATTCGTCCGCGGCCCCTCCCACTTTGTTAGCCGACCCAACCACCGCTCAAATGGACGGCTGCCGCTCCCGTCATCAGAGCACTCGAGACGATAATCCAGATCATGAACGGGCGATGCGCCAGGCGGACGGCTGCCCAACCCACGATGGGAAACAAGGCGAGCACGAATCGATCGACCGAACTGAACGGCGCGAAGTAACCGTCCCGCCATTCGGGTGTGCAGAGTACGATGAGCCAGAATCCGACGCAGTAGACGACCGCGGGCGGGGGAAGATAACGCCACGCGGCGTACGTCAGACCCAGGAATACGATCGTCGTGGCAAGTTGCAAGAGATTCTCTGCGGTCCAACCCGCATTGCTCATCGCGTGGTGTGCCAGGTATTGCACGGACGTAGAAAACCCAGTCCAGGGATAGGTAAGCGAACGATGCCAGCGCTCCTCTGAACTGACCACGCGCCACAGGGGAAGTCTCTCCCAAAGAATGTATCCTGCGTACGCCCCGGCAGCGCATAACGCGGGCCCAAATGCCGGCGCGAGAGTGCGCGGACGTCTCCAGAGGACCGACATCAAGAGTGGAGCAACTAATATCAATCCAGTCGATCGCGTGAGCACTGCCACAGCCAACCACAGCCCGGCGGGTGCAATCTGCCCTCGTTGGCAGTGGTAGAGGACGGCGGCCGCAGCCAGCAGAAAAAGCGCCTCGCTGTACGGAGCAAACGTAAAAAACGCCGTCGGAAAAACGGCCATGAGCCATACGGCGCGGCGGGCGACCGACAGACCCCACTGCAGGCGTACCAGGGCGCGTAGATACCATAATGCCGCCAGAGTGCACAGGTTCGAGATAACGAGGCCCGCTGCGACCGCCGGGATGCCGACCCCCATGCCAAGATGAATCAACGCGGGATAGAGCGGAAAGAAAGCAAGGGCGGGTTTCCCGTCGAGACTCCATGCATAGCCGTGCGCTGCAATGCCCGTATACCACTGGGCGTCCAGCACGTTCCAAATATCTAGAGGAGATCGGCGTCGAACAATCGCCAGTGCGACCGTCAACACAATCAAAAGGGCTCGGCTCAGCGCGTACGGTGGTAAGACGTCTCGAATGTAAAGTCGACGCGAGGTCCACGCGAAGCGTAATCTCGTCGTCGGCCAATATGCTGTTGCTGGCGATTGTGCTGGTGTCGCTATTGTGGCGTCTTCCGTCGCTGTTCGACCCGCCATGGGTCAACGATGAGGGCACATATTTCGCCGTGGCACAGGCGATGGCGCATGGATACCGGTTATATGCCGACGTCTGGGAGAACAAACCACCCGGCATCTACCTGCTCTACAGCGCAGTCTATCACTCGTTCGGCGCATCCTTACTCGCCATCCGTTGCATCGCCGCGGTACTCACCGTGGCTCTCGTGCTTCTCACGCATCGGCTGGCGGTTCGAGCAGCAGGTGAGACCGCCGCCGCGGTGGCAGCTCTGGCGGTAGGCCTACTGCTCGGAGTGCCATTTCTGGAGGGCACGACCCTCAATTCCGAACTTCCCCTCGCGGTGCTTGCCGCGTCCGGCATGTATGCTGCCATGGAGCGGGACAATCCGGCGTTCGGCGGCGTCTGCATGTCCGGAGCCATAGCGTTCAAGGCAGTCGCCGGCTTCGACGCCGCTGCGCTCGGGATCTGGCTGCTCCTCCATAGTCGGGGGCGGCTCGCTCGATACCTGGTAGGCGCGGCGCCCATTCCGATGCTGGGCTGTGTGATTGCTTGGCGAGCCGGGATACTCCGCCCGATGGTGCAGGACGCACTGCTTTACGATTTGGGCTACGTCGGTCACGGCAACGGCGGGTCGGTGCCCTGGTTGCTTGCTGTGAAGTTGTCGGGTTTAGCGCTGGCGACCCTGGCTCTGCGTCGGGCCCCGGTATTTCATCTCTGGTCTGTCTATTCGGTGGCGGGAGCGCTCTTCAGCGGCCGGGTTTTTGGGCACTACGCTTTGCAGGCCGTCGTGCCGCTGACCCTGTCCTGCGTCGTATTGACACGACGATATATCGACACTCGCTGCTTGGTCGCACTACCATGCGTCTTTTTGAGCGCCGCCGTAGTGGGCGCCGCGCTCGGCTGGGGCATGGCCGCGAGCGGACACGATTCAATCCTGGCTCGGCGGCTCCAATACTACGCGAACTTCGGTCGGTATGCGCTCCATACCGAGACGTTTTCACAATACAGTGCGCAACTGGACGATCACGTTATCCGCAACCGAAACATCGCCGCCTTCGTATCCGTCCAGCGGGCCGGTAAGCTGCTGGTCTGGGGGAATACGCCGTGGACGTATGTTCTGAGCGGACGGGAACCGGCGACTCCGTACACCTCGGCTGTCCGGCAGCCCGCTGTACCGGGTGAGACCACTGCCCTGCGACGTGCTCTCAAACTGAATTCGCCGACAGTCGTCGTGGTGATCGATCCCCCGGCTCCGCCGTTGGGAACGGGTGAGTCGGCTCTGAAACGGGGCTACCGATTAGTGCATTCGGTTGCCAATGCCCGTATCTATGTTCGCGTGTCGGCGACCTGAGCGCTCTCTTGATGCGGAGCCGCCAGGGTGAACGCGAGCGCCAGAATCGGCACCAGATAGAAGTAATTCACCAGACTGCGCCAGGCAAAGAATAGAGGGAGCGCCGCGAGCGCGGCGACCGACGCCGGCAACAGCAGTCGGCTTCGCCAGAATGCATACATTGATCCGGCCCAGGCAGTGACTTCGGCGATGCTAAAGGCGATTTTGGGCGCCATGGGCAGAACACCGGAGACGAAGAGCGAGATTACTCCGATCCCCATCGGAAACATGGGATCGGACATGGGGCCCATGATGCTGGACAGGTAAGCTCCGGGCGATTTCACAATGAAAAAACCATTGAGCAGCAGGTACATCGCGGCGATAATCCCGGTACGGCGCAGGGCTTCTCGCGGGCCGAAACGACGAACGATGAGAATCACATAAAACGGCAGGAAAAACCATGCGAGTTGCTTGGTGGCTGCCGCCAGTCCCATCAGAATCGGGCTAGTTCGGGACCGGCCCCACTCCGCGAAACCAAGCATCAGGAAAAGTCCATAAAGTGGGTCCGGTTGTCCTCCGCGTGACAGGATGAGCAACGGAACATCCGCCAGCACGATCAACGGTGCCAGCCAGCGCAGCGAGCGTGGCATTCGTTTCCACAGGTACACACCCATGCCAAGGACGGCGAGTGCATACAGGAAGCGCATGTCGTGCAAGCCCATCCACACAAACGGCATGATGAACAAAAACGAACCGGCGGGATAGTTGTACTTGGATTCGAACTCGTTTGGGACCGGCACTCCAGGGCGTGAACGATACTTCAAGACGTTCAAGAACACTTGCTGCACCGCGTCATCCGACGGATATGCACTTGAGCCGCGAAACTGGCCGTCCATAAGGGGCGTGACGGTGGTTGACCGCGCATTCATGGATGCAAGGGCTGCCACGATGTTCGTCTTGAAATATGGATTACGTCCATGTGATACCTGCACTGCCGCGTAGTAGTCCATGACTGCGCCATCATTGCTGTATGGAGCGCCCACGGCCATCGCTTGCACGCCCGATACGGCGTTGGTCACACCAATGCCCGCCAGAACCGTGAGGCCGATGAGCGCGACGCAACAGAGCCCGCGCCGAATCGTCAACGGAAGCCAGGATCGGATCGGAAAAGCCTGGACCGCGCATAGGCCGAGGCTCACCAGCGTCCCCAGGGTCACAAATACCGCGAAATACCACGTTGTGGCCGGGCGGAAGTGCCCAGGACTTGCCATAACGAGGGACTGCAGTATGAGTGCAACCGTGATGATCCCTACCCGTGCTAAATCGGGGGAACCAACGGCAATGTCCGTCCGGATGCCGGCCAGCCTTAGCCCGAAGGTCGTCCCGGCTCGGGTGGCTGCTGACCCCGAGGCGATTCGCTCGCCACGCTGAATCATCGGTCTCCTTCGCCGCGCGTACTCGGCTCGTCCACAAAATTATACACGCGGATTTTTCCGCGTAATCCTCGCCGGGTCACAGCCCTCGCAACGCCGCGTAGGCGGCTGCCACGATCACGAGCGACCCGATTCCGTACACCACGGCTGGGGCCACGTAGGTCGAGTTTGCCCAGGCACTCAGCGCCGTCAGTGCAAGCACCATGCCGAGCAAGAGCCCCCAGACACGCCTGGACGATCGACGGGATACGAACGTCGCCGACGCACGAGGGCGATATGTATCTCTCGGCCTTTGAATCCGAAGCGCCCGTAGCCCTCCGCGTGCGAACGAGGCGCGTCGGTGGTTCCACCAAGCCCGCAGGCGCAAGCGATTGCGCGTGATGTAGCGAAATCGCCAGTACATCCAATTTGTCTTTAGATTCTTCCAGACTCGACTCATCTGATCGCCCTTTCGATGGACGGGGCATATCTGCGTAATAAGTCAAGCGCGGATTGCGCAAAGAAGCGCTTGGCGACCTCCCGGGACGCCGGCCGGTGAACCTCGCGCACTTGTTGACATCCCGGGAGGTCGAGTGCCACGAAACATGTTCCCGGCGGATGCCCTTCTACGGCGTCGCTGCCCGCGATTCCGGTGACCGCCAGCCCGACTTCGGCGCCGAGTCGGGCGCGGGCCGCAGCCGCCATGGACTGTGCCGTCTGCGGGCTGATGAGTCCGTGCTGGTTCATGATCTCCGGGTCGACGCCGAACGCGCTCTTGGTGTCGCGCGCATACGCAACGACTCCGCCCAGAAAATACTCCGAGCTGCCAGGATTGTTGGTAATCAGACTCGCCAAATCCCCGCCACTGGCCGACTCCATGACCGCGAGCGTGGCCCGACTGTCTCGCAATGCCCGGCCAACTACCGACGATAATGTGTCGTCGCCATTTCCATATATTGAGTCGCCGAGGACCTCCCGCACTCGCGCCTCAGCGTCCCGCGCGAGCGCGTCAGCCGCGTCCGGCGTGTTTGCCCGCGCCGAGATATGGACCTGGACACCCGCCTCTTTGGCATAGGTGGCCACTGCCACATCCGGGTGGCTGCCTATGACATCCTCGATACGTTCCTCGACCGCCGACTCGCCTAATCCAAACGTCATGAGCGAGATCATCGAGAGGTGTCCCGGCAGGAGAGTCTGAAGCCGGGGCGCGACGTGATCGCGCCACATGGGTTGCATCTCTTTTGGAGGACCAGGCATCGCTACGATCGTGGAGCCGTCGTACCCAACCCACCACCCGGGAGCAGTGCCGTTAGCGTTGGAGATGGCCTCTGCCGAGGGAATCAGCGAGGCCTGTCGTTTATTACTGTCCGGCATGTTGCGTCGTAGCAGCGCAAATCGTTGTTCGATCTCACTGAACAGCCTCTCGTCAAAATACAATTGCTCGCCAATGGCCATGGCGATGGCATCTCTGGTCAGATCATCCTGCGTGGGCCCCAGGCCGCCGGTGCAGACCGTCACCTCCGCGCTAATGAGTGCGTCGGATACCGCTCTGGTCAATTCCTCCAACACGTCCGGATACGCACCGATACGGCTGACGTCGAATCCCAAAATGCTCAGTTCCCGGGATAAAAATGCCGCGTTGGTGTCTACGATATCGCCCCGCATGAGTTCGGTTCCAATCGAGAGAATCACAGCCCGCACGGCTACTTCCCCTGCCATTCCGGAGCGCGTTTTTGCAAGAATGCAGCGGTACCCTCGCGGCGATCGGCGGTTCCCACCGCCAGGCCGAAGTAGGCCATCTCGGCCTCATTGCCGGCTCGGGGACCGATCTCCAGACCTTCGTACAACGCCCGCTTAGCCAGTGCCACGGCCAGAGGGGCTTGCTCGGCGATCGTGGACGCTATCCCCTCCGCGGTGACCATCAATTCTTCGAGCGGTACGACCCGGTTCACGAGTCCCATCTCCAGGGCCTCGGCGGCCCGCAGCCGTCTACCGGTAAGGATGATCTCGAGTGCGCGAGTTCGCCCGATCAGCCGAGGCAGGCGCTGGGTCCCACCAAATCCAGGAATAATTCCCAGGCCAACCTCGGGCAAACCGAACTGTGCGTTCTCGGACGCCAGAATGATGTCGCCTGCCAGGGCCAACTCGCAGCCCCCGCCCAGCGC
>DAINCT010000075.1:0-12020 GCA_036732245.1 Chloroflexota bacterium
GATGAAGGAAATTCAGCGGGAGTTGGGCGAACTCGATCCGGAACAGGCCGAGGCACAGGAGTGGCGCGACAAGATCGAGGCTGCCGGAATGCCTGATAAGGCTCGCGAGAAGGCCGAGAAAGAAGTGGACCGGCTGGAACGTATGCCCGCGGCATCACCCGAGGTCGGCATGATCCGTACCTACCTGGATTGGCTGGTCGGTATGCCGTGGTCGGTGAACACCGAGGATCAACTCGATCTGCCGGCTGCCGCCAAGCAACTCGATCTGGACCATTTCGGGCTCGAAGTTGTGAAAGAACGAATCCTGGAACATCTCGCCGTGCGCAAGTTGGCAACCGAGTTGCGGAGTCCGATCATCTGTCTGGTAGGCCCTCCCGGTGTGGGCAAGACGAGCCTGGGCAAGTCGGTCGCCGCCGCGCTGGGCCGCAAGTTCGCTCGCATGTCGCTCGGCGGCATGCACGACGAGGCGGAAATCCGAGGGCACAGACGCACCTACATCGGGTCGCTACCGGGACGAATCGTTCAGTCGATCCGGACGGCCGGCTCCAACAATCCAGTCATCATGCTGGACGAAATCGACAAGGTCGGAGCCGACTTCCGGGGCGATCCGTCGTCGGCGCTGCTCGAAGTCCTTGATCCGGAACAGAACTCCGAGTTCTCCGATCATTACCTGGAGGTGCCGTTCGATCTCTCGAAGGTTCTCTTCGTGACGACTGCGAACGTGCTCTACACCATTCCCGCGGCACTACGCGACCGAATGGAGATCATTGAACTGGCCGGGTACACGGAGGCGGAGAAAGTTCAGATTGGACTGCGATTCCTCGTCCCGAAGCAGCGCAAGTTCCATGGGATTGAGGAGGGCCAGCTTGAGATCACCGAGGATGCGATTCACCGCATCGTGCGAGAGTACACGCGCGAGTCGGGCGTCCGGCAGCTGGAGCGAGAGATCGCATCCATTTGCCGCAAAATCGCTCGCCGGATCGCCGAGCATGGACCCGAAACGGTGAAAGTCGACAGCGACGACATACCGACGTACCTCAAAGCACCCCGATTTACCTGGGGAATCGCAGAGGAGAAGGATGAGATCGGCGTTGCGACCGGTCTGGTCGTCACGGAGGACGGGGGCGACGTCATCCCGGTTGAAGTGACCCTGATGGACGGCAAGCCGAACTTCATACTTACCGGTCAACTGGGTGATGTTATGCAGGAATCGGCGCGGGCCGCCATGTCGTTTGTCCACTCGAGGGCGCGCGAACTTGGGATCAAGCCAAGCGCGTTCGAAGAACACGCCATTCACATTCACGTGCCGGCCGGCGCCATCCCCAAGGACGGACCATCGGCCGGTATCACGATGGCCACAGCACTGATCAGCGCCCTTTCGGGGCGAATGACGCGGCGTGAGGTGGCGATGACGGGCGAGATCACGCTGCGCGGTCAGGTGCTGCCGATCGGCGGACTCAAACAAAAAGTCCTGGCAGCGCACCGCGCCGGGATTCGAACCGTCCTGTTCCCGCAAAAGAATCTCAAAGATCTGGAAGAGATTCCTGACGAGGTACGTTCGGCCATGAATCTCGTCCCCGTGGACGTGATGGATCGCGTTATCGAGCATGCGTTGCTCGATCGATCGTCTCCGGCCGAGGCGATGAAGTACGCCCATTTCGACGCAATTTTGCTCCCAGGTTTAGAGACGAGCTGGCAAGCGCCCCCGCCCGCGCCCGCCGGGTAACAATCCACGAGGGCCTCGCTCCGTGTGAGCGGGGCCTTTCGTCGAGCCTCTTCTTGATAGGCAAAGGCTCAATCATCATCGTTGACAAGCAAGCACTCAACTCTTTACACTGAGATGAGATCGAAGTCGATTGCATCCAAACATGCAAATGAAGGAGTCAAAACACATGGCAAAAGTAGTTGGCATAGACCTGGGTACTACAAACTCGGTCGTCGCCGTCATGGAGGGCGGTGAGCCAATTGTCATTCCGAATACCGAGGGCAGCCGTCTAACCCCGTCAATCGTCGCGTTTACCAAGACCGGCGAGAGGCTGGTTGGACAGTTGGCAAAGCGCCAGGCGGTTGTGAACCCGGAACGTACCATCGCGTCGATCAAGCGCAAGATGGGGACGAATGACAAGGAAAACATTGACGGTAAGGGTTATACGCCGCAGGAAATCTCGGCGATGATCCTGGGGAAGCTCAAGGCCGACGCGGAAAAGTACCTGGGCGATACCGTGAATCAGGCCGTGATCACGGTCCCGGCGTACTTCAATGACAGTCAGCGCCAGGCCACCAAGGACGCAGGCACGATTGCGGGCCTCGAAGTGCTCCGCATTATCAACGAGCCTACCGCGGCCGCGTTAGCTTATGGACTCGACAAGAAGCAAGCCGAGACCATTCTCGTCTTCGACCTGGGCGGCGGGACATTCGACGTCTCCGTCCTCGAGGTGGGTGACGGTGTCTTCGAGGTCAAGTCGACCGCAGGCGACACGCACCTAGGCGGCGATGATTACGATCGCCGCGTAGTGGATTGGATCGCGGACGAGTTCCAGGGCGAAGAAGGCATCGACCTGCGGAAAGATCGACAGGCATTGCAGCGTCTATTGGAGGCTGCCGAGAAGGCCAAGATCGAGCTGTCGAGCGTCGTGCAAACGGAAATCAATCTGCCGTTTATTACGGCCGATCAGAACGGACCGAAGCACCTGATCAAGACGATCACCCGAGCGAAATTCGAAGAGCTAACCGATGACCTGACGCAACGCTGCGTCGGACCGTTCCGCCGAGCGTTGCAGGACTCGAAGCTGAGCGAAAAAGACATGGACGAAGTCGTGCTGGTCGGCGGATCGACGCGCATGCCGGTAATTCAGCAGTTGGTCAAGGGAATGACGGGTAAGGATCCCCACCAGGGTGTAAATCCCGATGAGGTGGTTGCGATTGGCGCTGCGATCCAGGCGGGCGTGCTGATGGGCGACGTCAAAGACGTGGTACTGCTGGACGTCACACCTTTGTCGCTCGGCATCGAGACCCTGGGTGGTGTCAATAACGTGCTGATCCCGCGGAATACAACAATTCCGACCGCGAAGAGCGAGACTTACAGCACCGCGGAGGACAATCAGACCGCGGTCGACATTCACGTGACCCAGGGTGAGCGACCCATGTCGCGCGACAACATGACATTGGCACGGTTTCGCCTGGAAGGTATTCCGCCTGCTCCGCGTGGTCTACCGCAGATCGAGGTCACGTTCGACATCGATGCCAACGGCATCATCAACGTGCACGCCAAAGATCTGGGAACAGGTCGTGTGCAGAGCGTGAAGGTAACTGCTTCCACCAATTTGACGGGTGCGGACATCGACCGCATGGTCAAGGAAGCGGAACAGAATGCGCAATCTGACGCCGACGCGCGCGCGGCCGCGGAAGAGCGCAATGCCGCCGATACGCTGGCGTACAGTACCGAAAAGACGCTGCGCGAATCCGGAGAGCGAATCTCCGAGACGGATCGAACGACGGTGCAGAACGCACTCAATGAGCTAAAAGACGCTTTGAAGGGCAACAATGCCGACCAAATTCGCAGTGCTCGCGAGCGACTCGAACAGGCCTGGGCTCCAGTAGCTCAGGGGCTGTACAGCCAGTCCGGCGCGGAGCAGGAACCTGCCGGCGCCGCATCGGGCGCGACGACGGGAACCACCACACCGCCAGACGACGACGTGGTAGACGCGGAGTTCCGCTCGAGCGAAGAAAGCTAAGAGGGGTGGGCGAGAGCGGCGCACGCGCCGCTCTCGGTCGACCTGACGCGGGGAGTACTAAATGGCTGACGGAACGAATGAATATGCGACGGCGGGCGCCGAAGACCTGGATGTAGATCCGCGCGGTGCTGAAGAGGTCGTGACCTCCCAGGAGCCCGACACGGCCACCGATTCGGCGGATCAATTGCGAAAAGATTTGGAAGAGAGTCGCCAGGACGCGGCCGCGCAGCAGGAAAAATTTCTGCGGGTGCGTGCCGACATGGAGAACTACAAGAAGCGAATGGAGCGAACGTACGCCGACCGGGCGCACAGTTCCAAGAAAGAGCTTCTCCAGAATTTACTGAGCGTGAAGGACAACCTGGAACGAGCGCTGCATTACGCCGGATCCTCCGAAGCCGAAGGCGAGAGCCTGATGGAAGGAGTCCGTCTGACGCAGTATCAGCTGGAGCAGATGCTGCAAAAGGAAGGCGTCGAGCCGATCGAGGCAGAGGGTCAGCCCTTTGACCCTCGCCTGGAGGAGGCCATCCAGAGCGTCGACGACCCAACTGTGGACGATCATACCGTCGTCAAAGTCGTACGGACCGGCTACACGTACGCGGACGAGGTCTTGCGCCCGGCACAGGTCGTCGTGAGTGTGCACGGAGGCGACCGCTGATACGCCCGAGCGTGGGCGGTCCGGTGGAGTAGGAATACGCCGCCGGGCCGTCCCCCGCCACGAACGTGGGGGGAGGATACATGGACTACAAGGACTATTACAAGACTCTCGGCGTGAATAAAAAGGCGACCGAGAAAGAAATCAAAACGGCGTATCGAAAACTGGCTCGCAAGTATCACCCGGACGTCAATCCGGGCGACAAGGGAGCCGAAACGAAGTTCAAGGAAATCAACGAAGCGCACGCGGTCCTGACGGACCCTGAAAAGCGGCGCAAGTACGACACGCTGGGACCAGACTGGGAGAAACGAGTCGCAGGTTACCGACCAGGCGGCGCCACGTCGACCGGCCCGGGGGGCGGCACGACCGCCGATTTCAGCGACTTCTTCGAGACACTATTTGGAGGTCAGCGCACCTCGACCGGTCAAACCGGTGCATTCGACTTCGACATTGGCTCGATTTTTGGCCGTGGGAAGACCCCACGTCGGGCCGAGGTGGCGCAGAGCGGGACCGACGTGGAGCAGCCGATCGACGTCTCCCTGCAGGAAGCGTTTCGAGGTGTGGAACGCAATTTTACGATTCAGGCGATGCAAGAATGTCCTACCTGCCATGGAACCGGGTTGCAAAACGATCAATTGTGTCCCACCTGTCATGGCCAGGGCTCGATTCCCAAGACCAAGCGGCTGGATGTCAAAATCCCGGCGGGAGTGCGGGAGGGTTCGCGCGTCCGCGTGCCGGGCGAAGGGAATCCAGGCCAGGCAGGAGGGAAAGCCGGCAACCTGTATCTGGTGGTGCATGTGCCGAACGACCCGAACTTCCGCCGCGAGGCAGACGATCTCCATTCCGAGGTGAGCGTTCCGCTCACCACCCTGGTGCTGGGTGGTGAGGCAGACATTCGCACCATAGACGGTCGGATCACGATGCGAGTTCCGCCTGCGTCGCAAAACGGTCGGGTCATGCGGCTGCCCGGACAGGGCATGCCGAATCTGAAAACCGGAACCAGGGGCAATCTGTACGTGAAATTGAATGCCTCACTACCCACCACGCTCGACGACAAGCAACGCGATCTCTTCCAGCAGCTTGCCCAGGCGGGGGTTTAGCGTGCGACCAGGACGGGAGGAAGACTATGCGTGAACTACGTCGCTATACCATCAGCGTGGCAGCCGAGTTGGTGAACGTACACCAACAGACCCTCCGGCATTATGAACGCCTGGGGCTGGTCGAGCCACTGCGCGGCAAAGGGGAAATCCGCTATTACTCTCCACACGACATCGAGCAGATTCTTCAAATTCGACGGCTGGTCGAAGAGCTGGGCGTGAACCTGGCGGGGGTCGAAGTGATCCTCAACATGCGTGATCAGATGGAACGGATGCGCCAGGAACACAGTGAAACGATGGACCGAATGCGTTCGGAGCACGAGCTGGAGCGACATCGACTCAAAGAGATTATCAAGCGGTTGCAAGGGAGTCAGGAAGCGGAGTTGAGCGTCGAGGTGTAGCACTCTCATGGCTCAGCGGGTCGCCCGCCGTCCGCGCCTTCCGGCTCATTGCAACGACACCTGGAGACGGACGATATGAACGTACAGCGATTTACCGAACGTGCCCAACAGGCGTTGACCTCCGCGCAACAACTCGCCTCCGAGCGGGGCCACACCCAGGTTGAGGAGGAGCATGTGCTGCTGGCGCTGCTCGACCAACCCGAGGGCCTGGCGCCCATGCTGCTAGATCGGGTGGGGGTGGCCGCAGATCAGGTCCGCGCGGAAGACAAACAGCTCTTGAGCCGTCTAGCGACGGCGCACGGCGGCACCTCGCAACCCAGTATTTCGCCAGAACTTCGTACAGCGCTGGTACGGGCGCACGACGTCATGGCCGATATGCGCGACGAATACGTCTCGGTCGAACACTTGCTGCTCGCCATGTCGGACGACCGCGACGTGTCAACGGTCGGCAAGATGTTGCGCCGGTTGGGAGTGACCCGCGACCGCTTGCTGGCTGCACTGACCACTGTTCGCGGCAGCCAGCGAGTGACGGATCAGAACCCGGAAGGCAAGTATGCGGCGCTCGAACGGTACGGTCGGGATCTCACCGACCTGGCACGGCGCGACAAGGTGGACCCGGTGATCGGGCGGGATGACGAGATCCGCCGAGTCATTCAGGTTCTCTCGCGCCGCACAAAAAACAATCCCGTCCTGATCGGCGAGCCGGGTGTAGGGAAGACTGCGATTGTCGAGGGTCTCGCCCACCGAATCGTACGCGAGGATGTGCCCGAGCCTCTTAAAGGGAAACGCGTGATTCAGCTTGACCTCGCCGCCATGGTGGCCGGCGCCAAATATCGGGGTGAGTTCGAAGAGCGGCTCAAGGCGTCCCTAAAAGAAGTGCAGGAAGCCGAAGGCCAGATCATTCTTTTCATCGACGAACTCCATACGGTCGTGGGCGCGGGCGCAGCCGAAGGGGCCATGGACGCCGGTAATATGTTGAAACCGATGTTGGCCCGGGGTGAGCTGCACATGGTAGGTGCTACTACTCTGGACGAATATCGGAAGCACATCGAGAAAGACGCTGCGCTGGAGCGTCGGTTCCAGCCCATCCTGGTTGATGAACCGTCAGTCGAAGATACAATCAGCATCTTGCGGGGCCTGAAAGAGCGCTATGAAGTACACCACGGCGTCAAAATCACCGATGCAGCGCTGGTAGCCGCGGCCACTCTGTCCCAACGCTACATCGTCGATCGCTTTCTTCCGGACAAGGCGATCGATCTGATAGACGAAGCCGGCAGCCGATTGCGGATGGAGATCGACTCTATGCCGTACGAGATCGACGAAATCGAACGCCGCATTATGCAACTGCAGATCGAGAGTACTGCGCTGTCCCATGAGCGAGACGAGGCATCCGCCCAGCGATTGGACCGCGTGCAGCGCGAGATCGCCGAACTACAGGGCAAATCGGATGAGCTGCGGAGTCATTGGCAGGCGGAAAAAGATGCGATAGCCGATATCCGCGAGACGCGGGAGTTAATTGAACGAGCCAAGAGCGAAATCGAACGGGCGGAACGCGAAACTAATCTTGCAAAGGCAGCGGAGTTGCGATACAGCACGATCGTGGACTTGCAGCGCGACCTGGAGCAACGAGAGGCCAGACTGGCGTCGATGCAGGCAAACGGCGGGCTACTGAAAGAGGAAGTGGGCGAGGATGACATTGCGGATGTTGTAGCCAAATGGACCGGCATTCCGGTCTCACGCTTGATGGAGGCGGAGGTACGGAAACTCATCGCGATGGAGGAACGTCTGCATCAACGGGTGGTCGGCCAGAATGAGGCGGTCATCGCCGTCTCAAACGCCGTACGGCGCGCGCGTGCAGGCCTGCAGGACCCCAACCGGCCACTTGGAAGTTTCATGTTCCTGGGACCGACCGGCGTCGGAAAGACCGAACTAGCTAAGGCTCTGGCCGAGTTTCTGTTCGACGACGAGGCCGCGATGATTCGCATTGACATGTCGGAGTACATGGAAAAACATACAGTGGCCCGCCTCATTGGGGCCCCACCGGGATACGTGGGCTACGACGAGGGGGGTCAACTGACCGAGGCAGTGCGCAGGCGGCCATATTCTGTCCTGTTGCTCGACGAAATCGAGAAAGCGCACGCCGACGTGTTTAATATTCTCTTGCAGGTCCTGGACGATGGACGACTCACCGACGGTCAAGGACGTAAAGTCGATTTCAAGAATACGGTCATCATTATGACGTCCAACATCGGCAGCGATCTGATTGCCGAGATGGATGTTGACGACTACGAAGCCATGCGGGACGCTGTGACCGGCGTGTTGCGGCAACACTTCAGACCCGAGTTGTTGAATCGTATTGACGAGGTGATCATTTTCCGGAGTCTCACCCGTGAGCAAATTAAAGACATCGTGTCATTGCAACTCGACGCGTTACAGCATCGGCTGTCCGCTCGGAAGCTGAGGGTGGAACTTTCGGACGAAGCGAAGGATCTGCTGGTGGAACAAGGCTGGGACACGGTATATGGAGCACGACCGCTCAAGCGAGCGATCCAGAAAGCCATCCTCGACCCGCTAGCACTCGACGTGCTGGAAGGAAAGTTTCACGAGGGAGACGTCGTCCACGTGGACCGCGACGGCGACCGGCTCGTCTTTCGGTCGAACGTGCCACAGCGGGAGCCGGCGGTGCTCGGTTCAGCGTCGGAAGGTTGACTCTTTCTTCCGCCCCAAAGCGGCGCAGGTGCGCCGCATCTAGGCGAGGGCCAGCCCACGCGCGTCCGTCGACTTCCGACCCTCAAACCAGGTTCGAGCAGGCCGGCTCGTGCTGACTCGCCGCTACCCGCACCGGGCAGCCGCACGGATTGCTGCGCCTCTGGTCGGCATTTCAAGCGTGGCCGGCGGGGTGCTCGCGGCTCGTACGATCCCTGGTAGCCCATCACTCGTTTTCAATGCCGTTCTGTGGGGAGTAATCGGCGGCGTGGCCGGTTATGTCGTCTTCGCGTCGGAGGGGCCTCAGCAACGGCCTGCTTCGCTCGTACAGGCGGCTGTCGCCGACGGTGTAGTGGCCGGAATCATAACTGCACTCTCCGGCGCTTTGATCGACGTGATAAGTGCCAGTGGGGCGGGATCCAGTAGCCACGGATCGTTGTCGCTTGGTGGGGCCGCCCTGGCAGTGGTGATTGCCGTGGGTCTCGGCGCCGTGGTCGGGGGATGCATGGGTGCGGTAGCCATTACGGTCGGTGGACGCGAGCGGTTTCAACGATTGCCGGCGATTCGGCGCAAGAAGAATGGGTCGGGGAGCGGAGCCAGACCGCGAGTTCCGAACCGGAAGCCGGCTCGCAAAGGAAAGAGGCGCTAGGCGACTCCCTCCGTAGGTCAACGGGGCGATGATACAATTTTTCAATTCAGGTAGGGAGTTTCCGTTGTCCATCGACCGAGACGCCGTCGCTCACGTCGCCGCGCTGGCCCACATCGATCTGGGACCGGACGAACTTGACGAATTTTCGGTCGAGCTGTCGTCAATCGTGGATCACATCGCGAAGTTGGCCGAGCTCGATACCGAAGATGTGCCGCCCACCGCGCACGCTGTTCCGATGGAAAACGTACTGCGCGACGATATCGTCGCTCCTTCGTGGCCGCCGGAGGCCGTGCTCGCGAACGCCTCGCAACGAGTGGGCGATTTGTTCGAGGTCCAGGCGATTCTCGACTAAGTTGTCCCGCTGCTGGCAGTTTTCGGACTACTGACTGGTGTATGGGGCCGGAGCGCACTTTGATTGAGTCTGCATATTTGACGATAGAAGAGGCGGCGTCGCTGCTCGCACGGCGTGAAGTGAGCGCGGTGGAGTTGACGCAGCGCGCGCTGCGTCGCATCGAGGAAGTTGACTCTCAGGTTCACGCCTTCCTCACGCCCACTCCGGATGTCGCGTTACTGCAGGCGCGGGAAGCGGACCGTCGGCTGGCGTGCGGCGAGGGTGGGCCTCTCACCGGCATCCCGATGGCACTGAAAGACATTCTTTCCACCCGCGGCATCAGCACCAGTTGTGGCTCGAAGATTCTCGAAACATATGTTCCGCAGTACGACGCGGGCGTCGTCGAGCGCTTACAGCAAGCGGGCTGCGTGTTGTTGGGTAAGACGAACATGGACGAATTCGCCATGGGAAGTTCCAATGAGAATAGTGCCTTCGGACCGGTGCGGAACCCATGGGACCTGGATCGGGTGCCAGGCGGATCCAGTGGCGGCTCGGCCGCCGCGGTGGCGGTCGGGGAGGCGATGTTCGCGCTGGGCACCGATACCGGCGGCTCGATTCGGCAGCCCGCCGCTCTCACCGGCACTGTCGGTCTGAAGCCCACTTATGGACGGGTGTCTCGTTACGGCCTGGTAGCGTTCGGATCATCCCTGGACCAGGCGGGCCCCATTACTCGGTCGGTACGCGATGCTGCCCAGGTGTTGCAGACGATCGCGGGTCACGACCCACGCGACTCCACCTCGCTAAATCTTCCGGTGCCCGATTACGTGTCCGCGCTGGACCAGGGCATGCGCGGTCTGAAGCTCGGGGTTCCAAAAGAGTATTTTGGCGGCGGGATGCAGGCCGAAGTGGAAGCCGCGATTCGAACAGCTATATCCGTATACGCGGAGTTGGGCGCCGAAATCGAACAAGTCTCTTTACCGCACACCGATTACGCGTTATCGACCTACTACATCATTTCGCCGGCCGAAGCCATGGCCAACCTGGCGCGGTATGACGGCGTCCGCTCTGGGCTCTCCGTACCGGGAGAGGATATGTGGGAGATGTTCGGACGTACCCGCGACGTCGGGTTCGGGAAAGAAGTCAAGCGGCGCATCTTGCTCGGTACGTACGCTCTGTCCGCCGGCTTTTACGACGCCTACTATTTGAAAGCGCAGAAGGTACGGACCCTGGTGCGGCGCGACTTCGAGGCGGCGTTTTCGCGCGTCGACGCGCTCCTGGCGCCGACCGCGCCGTCGGTGGCGTTTCCGATCGGAGCGAAGACAGACGATCCCCTGGAAATGTATCTGTCCGACGTTTACACCGTTCCGATCAATATCGCGGGAATCTGTGCAATCTCGATTCCGGCCGGCTTTGTGCAGGGACTCCCGGTGGGGTTGCAGATTATTGGAAAACCGCTGGGCGAGGAGACGATTCTGCGAACGGCGCATGCCTTCGAGGCCGCCACGGAGCACTCGCGCATGCATCCGGACGTGGCTGCCTGGGAGGCAGTCCCTTCGTGAGCGGGAGGCTGCAGTGAAGAGATTGGGTAGGGCATGGTCATCGCGGAGAAGCTAGAACCGCTCATCGGACTCGAAGTGCATGCGCAACTTCTGACGAAGAGCAAAATGTATTGCTCATGCAGCGCCCAGTATGCGGATTCGCCCCCAAACCGACTTGTTTGTGCCGTGTGTGGCGGCATGCCGGGCGCCCTTCCCGTGGTTAACGCACGGGCCGTGGAGTACACGGTTCGCACAGCGCTGGCCCTGGACTGTCAGGTGGACGAGTGGAGCAAGTTCGATCGTAAGAACTACTCGTACGCCGACCTTCCGAAGGGGTACCAGATTTCGCAGTACGACATGCCGATCGGTCGTGACGGCACGCTCGAGTTCCGCTCCGGCGACGAGACTCGCCGCTGTGGAATCGTCAGGGTACACCTCGAGGAGGACACCGGGAAGACCACGCATACGACCGTTGATGGACGAGAGGTCAGCCTGGTCGACTACAACCGGTCGGGGGTAGCGCTGATGGAAATCGTCGGTCAGCCGGAACTCCATTCGGCAGAGGATGCGCGCGAGTACTTCGCCGCACTGCGACAGCTCTTGATGTTCCTCCACGTGTGCGACGGAAATCTGCAGGAGGGCAGCATGCGGGCCGATGTCAACGTGTCGGTGCATCGGCCCGGCGAACCTCTGGGCACCAAGGTGGAGATCAAAAATCTGAACAGCTTTCGGGCCGTGCAACGCTCGCTCGAATACGAAATACAGCGGCAGACCGACTTGCTGAGTCGAGGAGAGCCTGTCATTCACGAGACGCGAGGCTGGTCGGAGGAACGCCAGATGACGCTCGGCCAGCGCACAAAAGAACTGGCGCACGACTATCGCTACTTTCCAGAGCCGGACTTGCCTTACTTG
>DAINCT010000076.1:0-11944 GCA_036732245.1 Chloroflexota bacterium
GACTTCGTTTTCCCACCTCGTCGCGTGCCGACACTCCGATCCGCGACAGTGCGATCGCCCGATACCCTATCAAGCACATCATCATCATCGACAAAGAAAACCATTCGTTCGACAACATGTTCGGGCGTTTTCCCGGTGCGGACGGCGCGACCACCGCAAATATCTCGTCCGGGAAGTCGGTGCTCCTAGCGCGCACGCCGGACAAGACGTTTCTGGACATCGGTCATGCCGGGGCGGCAGCGGAGTTGGCGATTAATAACGGCCGAATGGATCAGTTCGACCTCTTACCCGGCTCTCGCCAAAATGGAAAGGATATCGCCGACTCTCAGTATCTCGAGTCGGACATTCCAAACTACTGGAAGTACGCCCGCGCGTTTACGCTGGCCGACCACTTCTTTTCCACGGTCATCGGGCCTAGCTTTCCGAATCACCTGATTACGGTCGCCGCCACGTCGGGCAACACCGTAGATAATCCTCGCGGCCAGCTCGTGCATGCCTGGGGCTGCGACGGGGGGGCGCAGTCACTGGTCAACGGCATCAATCCGGATGGAACCCACTTTGTCACGCGTCCATGTTTCAACTTCCTTACGTTACCGGACAGCTTTCAACAGGCCCATGTGTCGTGGAAGTACTATGCGCCGAAGCAATTCGCCTCAGGATATGTATGGTCTGCACTGGACGCAATCCGTCATATCCGGTACTCCTCGTTATGGAAGACGAACGTCCCGGCTGACACTACGTTTATCAAGGATGTCGCGTCCGGAAAACTTCCCCAGGTGAGTTGGATTGTGACGAACGCGCGAGAAAGCGATCCCCCGCCCGCCTCTATCTGTCTCGGCGAGAATTGGACAGTGCGCGTCATCAACGCCGTCATGAAGAGCCAGTATTGGAAGGACACCGCAATCTTTCTCACCTGGGATGACTTCGGCGGCTTTTACGACCACGTCGCTCCGCCACGGCTGAATTACATCAGTCTAGGGCCAAGAGTGCCGACGATCGTCATTTCCCCGTTCGCGCGCCAACAACATGTCGATCACACTCAGTACGATTTCAACTCCCTGGTGCGCTTTATTGAGGACGACTTTCGTCTCAAGCCGCTCAACTCGAGCGACAAAGCAGCCGATTCGATCCTTCCGGCGTTCGACTTTCACGCCCCGCCGGCCGCCCCGCTCATTCTCAAGACACGTCAGTGCCCGGCTTCGGCCTACGTTACGGCATCGCAACTCTCAGGCGTCGTGGTGCGAACACATCGACAGGGCCAGCTCAATAGCCTCGTGCTTCACATCAAAGGCAACACGTTGATCACGATCCTGTTCGGTCCGTCGTACCAAGTCTTCGATTCGAAGCACAACCTCCTGTCATTCAGCGACATCAGTGATGGGGACACAGTCGCCACCGCCGCAACGCCTGATCCACAGCGGGCACTGGTCTATTCTGCTTTCTCGTTGCGCGACTTATCCGTGACGCCAATCAAGAGCAAGCGGGCCATCATCACGACCGTGAGCCCAGATTTCTCATACGCCAACGCCATGCTGGGGAAGCAGACGGTCGTCGTGAATCTCCAATCGCGGACTCATATTATCCGCCCCGATGGATCCTCGGGTACCACCAACGATCTGGTAGGTGACCAGGCGGTCGAGTTGTCGGGATCTCTCAATACTCGAACCATGACCTTGATCCGAACCGACACCATCAGAATCATCACGTCAAGTGCCGGCAAGTTTCAAATGGTGTTAGGCGCATCCAGCGTTGCACCCGGTGGCAAAGAGTCGCTCCATATATCGGGACCGCCCGGCGTCTCCGCTCAAATCCAGATTACCTTTGCAAATGGGAAGGCACTGCACAAGACCCTGCGCACCGATGCAAAAGGTAATGCTACCTACAGCTTTACAGTGCCGTCGGGTTCGAATCGACTCTCGTCGCAACGAGCGGACGTAAAAGTTACGTCGTCCGCCGGCAACATGGCGAGCAGCTTTACCGTTTCGCGAGCACCAATCGAGCTGTATCTCACGCACAGTTCCGTTACCGCAGGCAAAACTGAAACGGCGACGGTATTGACCGCGCCACGTGCTCGGGTCACGGTGCTCGTTCTTTTGCCCGACGGACAGTATCTCAACCATCAAATGAAAGTCGACGCTAGAGGCCGAGGAACGCACACGTTTACCGTGCCGAAGTTGCACGGGAACGTGCACAGTCATACTGCATTGGTGGAGGCCACGGTCAACAAGTCGTCCGGCACGTACCTTGCGACGTCCCGCTTCACGATCAAGTAGGACAGGCGGACTAAAAGTCGAAATGTCGACGGGTGACCCGCAGTGCTCTATGGCGCCCCAACCGGCACGCTAACCGCGTTGGCCTGTGGAGCACTGGCGACGGGTATCGGATTCTCGCGCGTCTATCTGGGGGTCCATTGGCCGTCGGATGTGCTGGCAGGCTACGCCGTCGGCCTTGCCTGGGCGTTTCTACTGATCGCCGTTTTCGAATCTCGCCAAAAGCGAGATGGCGCTCCAAATGTCGCCACGCTACAAAACGCCCCGAAACGCCACGCGAGACCACAGGTGCAGTAAGATGTGTAGGCCGTGCCATGCCGCCTCGTCCGGACAGGGTGGTGCGTGACTTCAGTAAAAAATGAGGAATCGACTACATGTATGGCATCCCTGTGGAGTTGCGTGCTCTTGGTCCGAAATCGGTACTTTCCCGTGGAGTAACGCTGGTAGTGGTGACGGTGCCGTTTATCGCGACCGTGCTCGCAATCGCGCGGCTCTGGCAGCGCCAGGTCGTGCCGATCGACATTGTGATGATGGTAGGCATGTACATCCTGACGGGGCTTGGCATCACCGTCGGTTTCCACCGTTTTGCCACGCACCGTAGCTTTAAAAGCCGGCACGTCACCGAGATCGTGTTGCTCATTCTTGGTTCGATGGCGATCGAGGGCGATGTCATTCAGTGGGTCGCAGACCATTGGAAACATCATAAGCACGCGGACCAGCCTGGGGACCCACATAGTCCGATGGAAGGACTCGTTCACGCGCATTTAGGATGGTTTTTTAAGGACAACCGCGGTATCCCCGAGCAAGATGCGAAGCAGTTACTCAAGGACCCGATCGCGCGTTTCGTTAGCCGGACGTTCATCATCTGGGCCACGTTGGGCATTGCGCTGCCGTTTCTGGTCGATGGATGGCGTGGCGTGTTGTGGGGCGGCTTGGTGCGAGTTTTCATGACGCATCACATCACATGGTCGGTTAATTCGGTATGTCACCAGTTTGGTCGCCGCGCCTTCGATACCCCCGATCAGAGCCACAATCAGTGGCTCGTCGGCATCTTTGGGCTGGGCGAAGGGTGGCACAACAACCACCACGCTTTTCCGGAATCTGCGTTTCACGGACTGACCTGGTACCAGATTGACGTGTCGGGTTATGTGATCCGACTGCTTGAGAAGCTCCACCTCGTCAACGACGTGCGCCGGGTTTCGCTCGAGCGGATCGAGCGCAAGAAGATCGCATAGCGCCTGGGCACGTTTCGCCTGGACGTGTCCCCGCGACCATCGTCGGTACATTTCTGACGCGTGCGTTAACACGAAAGCGAATGTGGTTGTGCTCGTCCGCAGGTCGTTGTTCCGTCCACTCCTGCGGACCCCTCGATCGCGGCAGCGCAGGTAATTTGCGGCGCGCATAAGTCAGTATTGACTTTCCGCGCGGACGAGTCTATGCTGGCATTAGTCAGTCCTGACTGGAGGCTCGCCCCCGAAACGATCGTGCTCTGTATCCCCAGGGCGGCTCCGTCGACCCGGGCCCTAAACGCCGGCACTGCCCTTCCACCGCATAGTGCGCGAAAGGAACGATTCATGGATCCCTCTCTGCGACAGCACATCGGCGAATTACGACGCAAAGAGCTGCTGAAAGAAGCCGACGAGCTCCACCTGGCGAGTGCACTGCATCGAGCGGAACGGTGGGACGAGTTCATGGTTCGGTTCTTCGTCTGGTTACGTGTGTCTGTCTTTGGCCGTAGAGCTACGTCCAGGTCTGCGCGACTACATTACTCTCACGCACTTCTGCCTTACAATCACCATCCGGATTCCTGCACGTTTGTGCATCCGCCTCGCTCCCATAACCGCGGAGTGCCGGTACCCGTATGCTGCCGCGCTGAACGCCGCGCACGCCTGTAAGCAGTCAATCCGGCTGTGAGGAGCACTCCGACGGATGCTGCGGTTTGGTTCCGAATGGCTTCCGGCACGGCCGGTGTCTCCACGGCATTCTTCGCGAATCCCCGCTGTGCGAGAATCCCGTGAAATGCATAAGGTGCTTCAGATTCTGGGTCTCCTTCTGGCCGGTCCCAAAACCGGATACGACCTGCACCGGATCGTTGGCGCGCATGGGCGCCTCTACGCCGATCTTAAGAAAGGAAATCTGTACTACTTGCTAGACCGACTGGCGAGCGATCGCTATCTCGATGTGCAGGCGGAGTCGGGTGCCCGAGGCCCCCGGGGCGAGCGTCTGATCTACTCGCTTACAGACCGTGGCCGAGCCCGGTTTGAAGAGCTGTTGCGCGAAGTGCTCCGCACATACGAGCCGGTGACGAGCAACATCGGATCGGCGGTCGTGTTCCTGCCACACCTGGCGGCCACGGATGTAATCGAACTCCTCTCGGAACGCCGTCAGAGCATCGTCGAGCGCCGAGCCGAAGTTGAACAGCGCAATTCGCCCGAGGTCCGCGACACGCTGATTGGCCTGTCCTTCGACCACCTTCTGGCTCTCATGGACGCCGACCTTGCCTGGACGGATAAAGTGCTCGAGCGGCTGCAGGGCACAGCGGCCGGCGCGCGCGCAAGCGGTTGCTGAGGTTTAGAGCAACTTCGCTATATCGAGCACGACGTAGATGAGAAACACGCCGGCTACCGTGAGCCCGGTACCAAAACCGATCAGCAACATTTGAAGTTCTTCGCGCTGCCGTGCTTCGGGTCCCTGAATCGGAGGCTCGTCGAAATGTTGGTCCGGTGTCTCGGCCACGACTTCGCTCACTTCAACTCCCCATTGCTGGTTAGAGCCATACGGCGTCCGGGGTATTTCGGGCGCGAGATGCTCCACCCATCTTATCTGATAGGGTCCCCAACCCGCATGCAGGCGCAGGCGTGCGATCCTGAATCCCGCCGCGTTCACGCGATCGCGGCTGTTCGCCCGTCACCGAATCTGAACAGGGGCACGATCCAGCATATTTCCGTCAGTGTCGAACTCGATAGGGCCGGCAGGTTCTGTCACGGTCAACGCATCGTTGGCACTCTCGGCGTCAAGCAATCCCTGCGATATCCAAAAATCCTGCAAGTGCAGCGTGTCCACAATGCGCACCACCCGCGGAGGCCGGTCAACCGCGTTGCAGGTCAGGATCGCAGCCGCAAGCGCGAATCGGTCGGAAGGCAGAATCATGGGCACGGCCACTGGCCCCGAGACGGTAGAGGTCAGCGCGTTCGGATAGGTGGCGGCAAGGCTCATTTTTGCAGCCGCCCGGACCGTTGTGAAGTCGGCGGTACCCAGGCCGTTCCCGTTCCCACTTGACTCCTCGCTGATATCGAGCACTACCTGCTTACTGACGCGTGGTCCTCCCGAAGCGTACGGAGTCGGGAAGCGTCCAGTGATGTTCGGATCGGCCCCGTCACCACTGATGTTCTTCCCGATCTGGTCGATCACGAGAACATCGAATTCATCGAACGGCAACCGGGGCATGGCGGACCTCGCTTCCTCCAACAGAGCCGGCTCCGCGGCCAGGATGTGGTTCGCTGGAACCGCCACGATTTTGTATGGAAGGTCGTGCGCGTTCTCAAGCACGGCCAGTCCGAGGCGCACTGGAGCAATTTTCAGGGCTTCCCTCGCCATCTCCGGCACCATACGTGCCATCTCACCGAACCCGTGGGCATGAGTCGCCGCTGCACCCGTTTGCTTGCCTAGCCCGATCGCGATCATCTTGGCAAGGCCGCTTTCGTAGGGACCGTGATATGCCGTGTGTGGTTTGATCCGTCCCACGAAGACGATGCCGTCGGACTGCATGGCAAGGGTATCCATATGAACGTCCATGCCGCTCGGTGTCCGTGCGATCACCACGGTGTGCATATCGGAGACCACCGGCGCGTGCACCGTGTCCTCCGTAACACCGAGATGCGCCAGCACCGCTCGCTGTCCCTCAGCGGTCGCGCCTCCGTGGCTTCCCATGGTCGGGATGATGAACGGCTCACAGCCCAGCGATCGAAGATAATCAATGAGGGCAGCCACGATGCGAGGCAGATTTCCGATCCCGCGACTGCCCACTCCGACTGCGATCCGGGACCCGGACGGGAACATCGAAGCTGCGTCGGCGGCACGGAGTTGGTCACGGACCGCACCTTCAACATCGTCGATGGCCGGAGGCGTGTCGATACGCTGTCGTACGCGGGCCATGGCAGGCAGTTCTACGGGGCCGAGCAATTGGTCAAAGATGGCTTCTGGAATGTCGAATCGTACCTGCATGCCTCAGAATACAGGTCCAGGCACACGAGCCGCCGTAGAGTTTTGCTCGGCCCGGACGTCCTGCCGACATGTCGAGAACTGTGAGGGATCGTGCCGAATTGTCGACACGATCCCCCCAGTCGCAAGATCGGATCTTGGAGGCGTTGCTACGGCGTTGACGGCTCCGGTTCCGGCACCGCCTGCTGATCTTCCACCAGTGGGAGATACAGCTTCTCAACGTAATCGAGCAGCATTCGTCGTGAGCTGTAGCGGGCGAGCGTCACAATCATCGTGTTCCTCATCATGGTTGCCCATTCGTGAGATACTCCGTCGGCATCGAGATCATAAAACTTCGGCACGATGCCGTTCTCCAGGAAGTCGTACAACTGGAGACTGTCGGCGTGGTCGTCTCCCCCGTCAATGCCCCAGCCGACTCCCCACCAATCCACCTCGGCGGCCCACCCATCCGTGATCGTCAACTGGATGGCACCGTTGTCGCTCGCTTTCATGCCACTCGTGCCACTCGCCTCGAGCGGTTTACGTGGCGTGTTCAACCAGACGTCAGCTCCCGCCGCGAGCGACCGGCCCACGTCGAGATCGTAGTCCTCCACGAAGGCAATCCGGGAGGCCAGCACAGGATCGGCGCTGAAGCTCTGCAGCAAATCACGTAAGATCGCTTTTCCCCCTTCATCGCGCGGATGAGCCTTGCCGGAGATCACGACCTGTACCGGGTGATCGGTATTATCCAGCAACCGCACGAGTCGGCTTCGGTCTGAGGCAAGGAGAAACGCTCGCTTGTATTCGGCAAATCGGCGGGCCCACACCACGGTGAGAGCGTTGGGGTCGAGTTGCGGTCCGCCGGTGGCATTAATGCGCTCAATCATGTCTCGGCGTTGGGACGCGTGAGCCGCCTGCAGCTCTGAGTCCGGAATCGAGTGAATCGCATCCCAATTGGGCGTATCTCCTCTCCAATCCGGCACATAGCGGTCCAGCAAAGCCTGGACCGCGGGGCCAAGCCAGGTCGGAACATGGACGCCATTCGTCACCGCCTCGACCCGAAATCCGGGCCACTCACGAGGAATGACTTGAGCATGGAGCTGACTCACGGCATTTGCCTTGCCTGACATGTGGAAGGCAAGCACGGCCATGGAGAACCCGGAATCGTGGCCGCTCGCGGCGAGCTCGAGCAATCGACTCCGCCCGATGCCGTTGCTGTCGGCGTACGGACCCACATACCGTGAGACCAGGTCGCGGGGAAATACGTCATTGCCCGCCGGGACCACCGTGTGGTTGGTGTAGACGACTCGTTCTTGGGTCTGGCTGATGGCACTCTGAAACGACGAGTCGCGCAGATATTCCGCCAGCAACTCGATGCCGAGGAACGCGGCATGGCCCTCGTTCATGCTGTAGACCGAAGGCGACACTCCCAACGCGTGCAACGCGCGCACCCCTCCGATGCCGAGCACGAGTTCCTGGCGAATGCGGGTTTCCGCGTCGCCACCGTAGAGGCTCGCCGTTATCTCGCGATCCTGAGAGCGTTCGTTCTCGGGTGTGTCGGTATCCAGCAGGTAGAGCGGGATTCGTCCAACCTGTAGCTTCCACACCGCGGCCCAGACGAGATGATCGGCAAGTGGGACGGGAATGGCGATTGGCTTGCCGCCATTGTCCACGGCGCGCTCGAGCCCCAAGTCCTCCGGACGTAAGTGATCGTAGTATTCGGTCTGATAGCGTGACTCGTCCAACTTTTGGTGAAAAAAGCCGCGCCGATAGAATAGGCCAAGGCCAACGAACGGCAAGCCCATGTCGCTCGCCTCTTTCACCATGTCACCAGCGAGAACGCCTAGACCGCCTGAGTAGATAGGCAGCCAGCTGGCGATCCCGAATTCAGCGCAGAAGTACGCGACGGGACGCGATTCGAGCTTGGCCAGTCGCGCGTCAACTCCTGCACTTCGATCGAACCAGGTAGGTGAAGCAAGATAGCGCGTCAGCCGGCCAAATGCATCCGTGATTCGGCGTTTGTCGGAGGCGCCCGCGAACAATATCTCGAGCGAATCATCGTCCAGCGATGCCAGCGCGGTGGCCGGCGAAGATCTTCCCGTTCCCTCTATGAGCTGGTCAAGGACAACCCGTCCACCGTTCCACAGGGACGCTAGGTTTGCGATCAGCGCGTGTAGCTGCTCGCGGGTCTTGCTTTCTTCCACCCTCCAAACTCCTTCGTACTAGTCGGCGCTCGGGGTTACCCATGGCAGGAAAACCTCGAGTCGGCGCTGTTAAAAATAATTTGAGCGTACGCACGTTTCGGGCCTGAACCCAGACGTTCTGGGCCTGTCCACGATCGCTACTGGCTGTCCGCCGCGACCGGCCTTTCCGGGCGCCATCGCAAATCCGGAAACCGCGCGGCCCGGGCCTCGTCCAACCTGCCGATACCGGTAGTCGTCGGCGCATTTGTGACTAATCCTGCGTTTTCCTCCGCTTCCCGCGCGATTGAGCGCATGGCATCCACAAACGCGTCGAGCGTATCCTTATTCTCCGTTTCCGTGGGCTCTATCATGAGCGCCTCATCGACGATGAGCGGGAAGTACACCGTGGGAGGATGAAAGCCGTAATCCATCAGGCGTTTGGCTATGTCCATGGCCCGCACGCCGGTTTTTCGCTGGCGACGTCCCGAGAGGACGAATTCATGCATGTTGGGACCGGGATACGCCTCGTCATACAGATCATTCAGACGAGAGCGCAGGTAGTTCGCGCTCAGGACTGCATCGCGACTGACCTGCGTGAGGCCATCGCTGCCCATACGACGGATGTAGGTATACGCACGAACCAACATGCCGAAGTTTCCATAGAACGACCGTACTTTGCCAATCGTATGATCGCGCTCATAGTCCAGGAAGTACCGCTCGTCGCGCTGTCCGATGGTCGGCACCGGCAAAAATGGAGCCAGAATCTGCTTCACCCCGACTGGACCGGCCCCAGGGCCGCCGCCGCCATGTGGTGTCGTAAACGTCTTGTGCAGATTGATGTGGACGACGTCAAAGCCCATATCCCCGGGACGAGCAACTCCCATGATGGCGTTCAAGTTCGCACCGTCGTAATACATCAGCCCGCCGGCGTTGTGCACAATCTCCGACATGTCGAGCACTTGCTCGTCGAACAGTCCGAGTGTGCTGGGATTCGTCAGCATAAGGGCGGCCGTACGATCGCTCACAAGTGATCTGAGTTCTTCCAGGTCAACCCGACCACGCTCGTCTGATCGCACGGTGATCAATTTGTAGCCCACCATGGACGCTGTGGCTGGATTGGTTCCATGTGACGAATCAGGTGCTATCACCTCATTCCGGTGGCCCTCCCCGCGCGAACGATGGTGGGCCTGGACCATAAGCAATCCGGTAAGCTCGCCGTGTGCGCCGGCAGCAGGCTGTAGGGTCATGGCATCCATACCGGCGATCTCACACAGGAGGCCCTGCAATTCATACATCAAGTGCAATGCCCCCTGAACGGTCGCTTCCGGCTGGTAGGGATGAATCGAGCGCCACCCCGGTTGATTGACCGCGACCTCGTTCACCTTCGGGTTGTACTTCATGGTGCAGGAGCCCAGCGGATAGAAACCGCTGTCGATGCTGTAATTCAGCTTTGACAGGTGGGTGAAGTGGCGCACTACGTCCGGTTCGGAAAGCTGCGGCAGTTCCGCCGGCGTCTTGCGAAGGTATGCAGACGGAATGAGATCGGCCACCGGTCGCTCCGGCACATCGCAGGCCGGCAGCGAGTACCCTTTTCTCCCCGGCGCACTGCGCTCGAACAGCAGCGGCTCGCTCATGTCGGCCCTCCGCCGGCAGCTCCCTGCAACTGTGGCGAGTACTCGCTGGAGGGGTCAGGCTGCAGGTCGGACAATGCATCGACGAGGCTGTCGATGTCGGATCGAGTATTCATTTCGGTAAACGCCAGAAGCACGCAACGTTCATGCTCGGGATCGAATTGGCCGAGGTCAAGGCCTCCCACAATGTCGCGCGTGAGCAAGAAGCGATTGACCTCAGCCGCCGACACCGGCGCTTCGACCGCGAACTCGTTGAAAAATGGAGCCCGCGACGCCAGGGAGAATCCTGGAATTTCCGCGATGCGGTCTGCTGCATAGTGTGCTTTCTGCAGGCACAGCGCTGCTGTTTCCTGCAAGCCCGCCTTTCCTAGAAGGGCGAGATGTACCGCGGCAGCGAGGGCCATCAAAGCATGGTTGGTACAGATATTTGATGACGCCTTCTCACGGCGTATGTGCTGCTCGCGCGCTTGCAGTGTGAGTACAAAGCCACGGCGTCCCTGCGAGTCGACCGTGGCGCCGGCGATCCGGCCCGGTAATCTGCGCTCGAGACCGGCGCGTACCGCGATGAGACCCAGGTACGGACCGCCGTACATCAGCGGAATGCCGAATGGCTGTCCGCAGCCCACCGCGATATCTGCCTGGTACTCGCCGGGCGGGGCAAGAATTCCAAGGGACAGCGGATTGTTGATCGAAATAAAGAGAGCTCCGGCACGATGAACGCCGGCCGCGATTTCCGCCATGGGCTCGATCACGCCCCAAAAATTCGGTGATTGTGCGATGACTGCCGCATATGAATCGTCAATCCGAGCGGACAGTACCTCGGCATCGGCCACCCACTCTTCATCAAGCTCCGTCAGCTCGAATCCCTGGGCGCGAAGGTACGTGGCAAGTACCTGTCGAGTTTCGGGGTGGACGCCCCGCATGATCCCAACACGAGTACGGTGGGTCTCGTTGATCGCGATGGTACAAGCTTCGGCCACCGCCGTGGCCGAATCGTAAAGCGAGGCATTGGACACATCCATGCCGGTTACCTCGGCAATCATGGTCTGGTACTCGTATATCGCTTGCAGCGTTCCCTGGCTCACCTCTGCCTGATACGGCGTATACGAGGTATAAAACTCGGACCTGCCCGTAATCGCACCTACGACCGCGGGGATGAAATGGTGGTACGCGCCACCTCCAAGGAATGAGGGCGTGTGCTCCAGATCGAGGTTCGTTTCGGCGAGAGCGTTGACAAGTCGAACAACTTCCAATTCACTGACCCCGAGCGGAATGTCCGGGGGGCCCGCCAGGAGTTCGCGCGGCACATTCGCGAACAGGTCGTCAACGCTCGTGACGCCGATCGCCTCGAGCATCCGATCACGCTCTTCAGGCGTGTGAGGCAGATAGGACATTAATGGCGCTCCGCGGTGTTCTGTTCATACGCGGCGGCGCTCAGGAGCGATTCGGCGTCCGCCGGATTCTCCAGCCGCAGTCGTGCGATCCAGCCGCGGCCGTACGGTTCATCGTTGACTAGTCCCGGAGTCGGGTCTAATTCTTCGTTAATGGCTACGACCTGACCGTTGAGCGGACAGAATAGATCAGAAACGGCCTTGACCGATTCGATTTCACCAAATACCTCCGCCTTGCCGTACTTTTTCCCGACTTCCGGCAACTGCAC
>DAINCT010000077.1:0-991 GCA_036732245.1 Chloroflexota bacterium
CGTGGGGCTTGTTTCGGCCACGGCGAAGTCCTAGTTCTTAGGGCTTGACGACAATCGTTCCCTGCAAGGTCGACTGGGTGTAGTCACTATAGGAATAGGTTCCCGGCTGCTTCGCGGTCCACGTATACTTCTGTCCAGGATTGAGCACATCAGAATTGAACGCGCCGCTGTCCGCGGTGGCAGTGTGACCAACACGGTCGCGATTGATCCAGGTCACCTTCTTCCCCACGCGCACAGTGAGCGTCGCCGGGAGATAACTCGGAGCGGCCCCATTCGTCCCCGCGCCGACGATGAAGACGGTTCCACTCCGAGGTAAGGGTACTGAAACCGGAGTTGACTGCACGACGGTCGCAGCCGTGGTCGGCGACTGCGAGTGCGCTGCCACTACCCCGATCGCGGCAGCCAATAACATAACCGCTAACAGGCCCAGGCTCGAACGCATCCGGAACTCTCACCTCCCCGGAACTCTCGGTCAGACGTGACATACGTCCTCATACGACCGCGCTAGGATCATCGTACCCTACCTCTGCGCTGCAATACAGCGAATACCGCCAGTCCGACCGCCAGCATGTCTTCCGTGACGGCGGCCAGGAATTTGGGGACTCCAGCGTCAGTGAGTCGAGTGCGGACGCCGAGACCGGCAAACGATCCCCCAGCGGCAAAGAGCCCTCCTACTACAGCTCCAAGCGCGATCGGTTCCTCTTCAATGGCGAAGCCAGTGGCACCCACCAGTGCCCCAAACAGTGTGCGTCCCAGCAGCGGGCCTGGAGCCGTACGCGCCCCAGCGGATGGCAGTTTATCGCCGACGAACTCCACCGCTGTGAACAAAAAGAGTACGTTCGATACCAAGCGCCGTGCGAGGAGAGAAAAAGGGAAGCTGTCCGGGAGCGAGATCCGAACGGAGCTCGCCGCCCAACTCAAGGTCGCGAGGGGCGTCATGGAGCGACTGCCGGTGGCAATGCCGAGCAGCGCGGCTCGGCTCAAGGCGTTT
>DAINCT010000077.1:1001-11831 GCA_036732245.1 Chloroflexota bacterium
TTTGCTGATACCATTTTCTGTGAACTCCTGCGATCGAATGCACGTGGTCCGCGTCCTCTCAGCGAAAGCCGCGGCATGAGGCGAATGGGTCGGCGAGGCATGGTTGCCTCGCCTCATTACCTGGCTACCGAGTCCGGATTGCGCGTGCTGCGGACGGGCGGGAGCGCAGTTGACGCGGCCATCGCCACCAATGCTGTGCTTGCCGTAGTGACCCCATATATGTGCGGTCTCGGAGGGGATCTCTTTGCTCAAGTCTACGACGCCGGATCGCGAGACCTAAGCGGACTGAATGGGAGCGGTCGGGCAGCCGCCGAGGCGACCGCCCAACGGTTGCGTAAGCTGGCGGCCGGATCGAGCATGCCCCAGCGTGGCCCGCTGACGGTCACAGTGCCCGGATGCGTCGAGGCATGGGGCCGCTTGCACGAGCGCTTTGGTCGTTTACCGTGGGCTGAGCTTTTCACGGACGCTATTGAACACGCTGCCTCCGGCTTTCCGGCATCGGCCGGGTTTGCCGCCGCCATCGAGCGCAGCAAATCGTTATTTCATCCCGAAACGCCGGCGGCTGAAACGTTTCTGCCGAACGGAGTTCTTCCCGTCGAGGGCCAGATTGTCGACCAGCCCAGACTTGCCCGCACCCTGAGCACTATTGCGGCCACCGGGCCTGACGACTACTACCGGGGAACAATCGGCCGTGAACTGGTACGAGCGTTAAGTGCCGTGGGCGGCTTGCTCTCAACTGAAGATCTGGCAACGCACCAATCGGAGTGGGTCGAGCCGCTCTCCCTTCAGTACCGTGACATCGACGTATTTGAACTTCCGCCGAATTCGCAGGGGATCATCGCGCTCATGATTCTGGATATCCTCCAACACCTTTCTTCGCGCGAAATCGCACGTGGAGGAGAGACGTACGTACATCTGCTGGCAGAAGCGGCTCGCCTGGCATACGCCGATCGCGAGGCATATATCACCGACCCCGAGCATATGAACATTGAACCCGATCAGCTTCTGTCTGGAGAGTACGGTCGAGAGCGCGCGCTTCTGGTGCGGGACCGCGCCACTGCCCAAAGCCGGGCCGGATCGCCGGGAGACACGGTCTATCTATGCACGGCGGACCGGGACGGGAATCTCGTGTCGCTGATCGAAAGCAACTACATGGGCATCGGCTCCGGCATCATGGCCGGAGAGACTGGCGTGATGCTCCAAAACCGTGGGGCGTGGTTCTCGCTCGACGACACCCATCCAAACGTGATTGCACCGCGGAAGCGCACCATGCACACCCTGATGCCCGGCATGGCATTTCGTCATGGCAAGCCCTGGTTGGTGTTCGGCACGATGGGCGGGAGCACGCAGGCCCAGATTCACGTGCAGATCCTGACTCGCCTGATCGACCAGGGGCTTCCGATCGACCTGGCGATCGACGCACCGCGCTTCGATGCGGTAGCGGGATCCGTGAACGGCCGGCCACGACTATCGCTGGAGTCGCGTTTCGACGACGAGGTGCAGGCCGACCTGTTCGCGCGAGGACACGCCGTCGATCCGCGCGAACCGTACACATCGGAAATGGGGCACGCACATGCCATTCAGGTGATGGACAACGGTGTCTACGTCGGCGCTTCCGACCCACGGTCTGAAGGGCTGGCACTCGGCTACTGATCCTGCAAGCCAAGTCAGAGGAGCACAGTGCAGCCGCGTGCTTCGAGCGCCTCGATCCAGTGCGGGACCGCGCGCAGTTTGTTCCACCTGAGATCGAGCTTTTCAAGGCTCGACAGTGCGCCGATTCCATCCGGGAGATCTATCAGGTCATTGGCCCGGAGATCGAGGAATCGTAGCTTCTGAAGTAGCGCCAGGGATGGCGGCACCGAGCGCAGACGATTGTTTCTCAAGTCAAGCACCGCGAGCTTTTGAAGCTGACCGACCGACTCCGGCAGTGACGCCACCTGGTTATCGCTGAGACGAAGCTCGCGCAACTCGACAAGCCCGCTGATTTCTTCTGGGAGCGAGGTTAATTCGTTATGAGACAGATGGAGTTCATGGAGCTGCCCGAGGTCGCCGAACGAGTTCGGCAACGACTGCAGACGGTTGCTGTAGAGCCGGAGTTCTCGCAGGCTGCGCATACGTCCGATGCTCTCGGGAAGTGAGCTGAGACGGTTGTGTGTTGCGTTCAAGTAACGCAATTCAACGAAGCTGCCGATGGAGTCGGGTAGCGCCGTAAGACGGTTATTGCTGAGGTAGAGGAACGAACGAAGGCCGGCAAGCGCGCCGAAGGACTGCGGCAAAACGACGAGTTCGTTGTGACCGAGATCGAGCGTGTGGAGACCGCTGAGATGACCGAAGCTGTCGGGAAGGACCGAGAGACCGGTGCTATGGACGAAAAATTCGCGCAACTGAGTCAGCGTTCCGATCTCTGGCGCCAGAGAGATGAGCGGATTCTCGCCCACATCGAGCACCTCCAGCCCATGAAGCTGCCAGAGTGAGGCAGGCAAGTTGTTGAGGTCATTTGCCCGCAACCGGAGATCACGTAAGGCTGTCAGCTTGCCGATCACGTCCGGGATCGACGAGAGCCGGGCGGCGCACACGCTCAATTGCTCGAGGCGGTGCAGCCTGCTGAGCGTTGACGGCAGAGACCGTAAAGGGTTGCCATCCGCATGCAACTCGCGAAGTCCTCGGAAATCGCCGATCCAAGCCGGCAACTCGCGAAGCGCGTTCCCGTCGAGGAACAGCGTTTCGAGTTCGGTCAGATGGGTGAGCGATACCGGAAGAGACTCGAGTTGGTTCCCGGTGATGTCGAGGTGTTTGAGTCCAGTCAGCCGACCCAGCGAGCGGGGAAGCGTCGAAAGGCCGGCATGGCGGATCGAAAGAGTCACTACTTGATCGTCCGACAGGTGAACGTTCGAGGCCATGATTCAAGCCTACTCATCGACTGACACCACGCGCACCAACGGGTCATACACCTCGTAGATTTCCGGCCCCGGTCACACTTCTCGTTTAAAGACGTATTCTGGTTTCACATACCGACCGTTCCGGCGCCTGGATGAACCGAAGGCTCGAGGTACGCATCGTGTCAAGGCATAGAAAAGGGTTGAACCTGGCACACCCCGTCGTTCGCCTGGCGAGCGCTTCGACTCTATTACTGGTGCTTTTCTCCGGGTCCGCGTTCGCCGCGCCGTATAATGCCCTCCTGGCCCGCGGGCGAACCGAGCCGGCCGTAGCAATGGATCCGCGGAATCCGTCGACTATCGTGGTCGGTTCGAACCCTAATTACGATGCTCCGGTTGGGAACACCCTGCCCGTCGGCGTGTTTACCAGTCACGATGCAGGTCGATCGTTTGCCGCCGGAAATATCCCACTACCGTCACCGTACACCACTGCGGCGGACCCATCGGTAGCCATCGATCACCATGGGACTGTTTTCTACGCTTTTTTGGCCCAGACGCCTGCGTTCTGCTCCGGGGGACATTCCGCCATCATGCTCTCAAGTTCGTCGGACGGCGGCCGAAGCTTTCGCTCCCCAACCATCATCGACGTTAACCAAGCCGATGACAAACCCTTCCTCGCGATTGAAGGTACCAGCGGACACCTGAGCCATGTGTTCGTTTCGTGGACGCGATTCCACGATAAAACCAGCGACATCTGGCAGGCTCGCTCGAGTGATAACGGACGGGCCTTCGCACCGCCGGTGAAGCTTTATTCCTCAAAGTACGACAATTTTGGTTCCCTCCCCGTGGTTGGTCACGCGGGACGAGAATACGTTTTCTGGTCGTCCTTTCCCGACCTACCGCTCAATTCAACCAGCCCGGCCCGCATCCTCATGCGAGCCTCGAGCGACGACGGGCGGCACTTCTCTTCGATCCGCAACGTGGTGGGCACTTTCTGGACCATACCGCAAATGATGGAACCCGGCTCTCTGCGAAGTCTCACTGCTCCGACCGTGACTGCGGATGCCGCGGGCTCCCTCTACCTGGCGTGGGCAGCAGCCACGCACGACCACGGGCACGGCGTGGTGGACGTCGATATCATGCTCAGTCGCTCGACCGACGGCGGGCTGCACTGGACAAAGGGCAGGCACGTCAACAGCGCACGACACGGTGACCGCTTTATGCCATCGATTAGCGCTCTCCCTGATGGATCCGTGGGCCTCGCGTTTTACGACCGACGCACCGGCCCGGACAATCTCGATGTCTACGCGGTGCGGGTTAGGTTCTCCGGCGGATTCCACCGCAGTGCGAACCTCCGGGTCAATCGGGGATCATCGCCGGTTTCCGATCTACATTACATCGCACCAGGAAGTACCTGTCTCGCCTCTGGTCGATTCTTTGGGGACTACATCGGCACTGCCGCCGCCCCGGATAACTCTTTGTGCGTCACATGGACCGATACACAATTTCACGTTTACCAGGAAACGGATTTGTGGCTGGCTCGCGTGTATTTCCCTGCCTGAGGCGTTGCGCTCCGAGCCAGCGTGCATGGCGTCTTCCGTAGAGGACGTCCGCTCGCTCAGCGGCGCGCTTCGGTACCGAACTTGGCGGCTGGTCGCTCTCCCGCGAGCAGCAATTGAGCGGGCGAGAGCCGTGGGGAGGCGGCAACCGGAGGAGTGAAACCGACTCGAAAGAGGCACGCCGGGACACTTCCCTGGGCATTGAAGAGCTCGAGGCACCGCTCTCTGAGATCGGCCGGCTGCAAGACCGAACTCACGGCATGCGTGGTGAGACCTGCTTCCACCGCCAGAAGCCAGAGCCGGATCAGTAGCCTGCCGGCTCGCACCATGTCGGCGCGATCGGTCGATTGGGCCGTCAAGAGACAGAACGCGCCGGTGCGTCGAATATTGTTCCACTCTCGAAGCGCCATAACCCGACCGGTACTCCGGCGGGTGAATCCGTTCGAATTTGCGTTCAGTGCCCAGCGAGTCAGAGCGAGCATGAAGCCGCGGAGTTCGAGGCATTCGGCGGTCAAGCCATCCTGGCAGTTCTCAGGGTCAGCGGGGGCGAGCCGGTACCACCTTGCCATCTCGGCTCTGATCTCGGGGTCGTCGTACTGTTCAACGGCCGCCTGACGTGCCAGGGCCGCTATTCGACGTATCGCGCCGCGGTCGCTCTCGATGTGGAGGCGGCAGCCCCATCCCACGGTTTCTCGTCGCAGAGCCAGTTGCACCACGGGCGGGATTGCAAATTGCAGGTGAGGGGATCGGGCCGTGTGGCGTTCACTGAGATACTGAGCCAGTCGCTTGTCCTCGCGCGCCTCGACGACTGGCGCGGACGCCAATCGACCAACATGTTCAGTGTCCTCCGTACCCGCAGGCACGAATTCCAGCGGCCTGTCCGCCGCAGCGGCTCGAAGGCATGCGCTTTCAATTGCCGCGCCCAAACTGAGGAAGAGACCTTGATCTGTAGGATCCGACGCGGGAACTGTCCGTGCAGCGTCCCACCCGACCTCAATGTCGCCGTTGGGCTGCACGGCGAAGCGCCAGGGCTGGGAATTGTATCTGGACGGGGCGGCACGTGCGCCTTCGAGCCAGTCGGGGAACTTGCTCATGACCGTGCGCTTCCTGGGAGCTAGTCTCTTCTCGGGGCAAAGCTGTGCACGCCGGGCGGGACGGTACCTGGACTCACATCAATTATGAACCCCGCGCCGAGCAAAATCGCAGCGAATTCGCCTGCAGAATATTCAGGTTCCACTGGACGCACGTGCCGGATTCGCCTACTGAACATTCTCCCGCGTGAAGACGTGCTCGATGACATCCTCAATCGGCGGCTCTTCGACGGTAAGGTCAATGACCGGTAGATCGGCCAGCAGCCGCGCGGTTACACGCGCCGTGTCGGCCTTGGGAACACGCAGCGTCACTCTCCCGTCCTCTTCCGAGACTACCTCACCGTACCCCGCAAGGTTGCCTGAGAAGGCGTCCAGGTCCACGACGATGGTCTTGTGCGGTGAGAACCGTTCGACCAACGAGGAAAGCTGGCCGTCGAAGAGAAGTGTGCCCCGATGGATAACGATGACTCGTTGACACAGCGCCTCGACGTCTGCCATGTAATGGCTCGTGAGCAAAACAGTGCCTTCATACCGGCGGTTATACTCGGCGATAAATGACCGAATGCGGCGTTGCATGGTGACATCCAGTCCGAGTGTGGGCTCATCGAGATACAGCACGCGCGGTCGGTGAAGCAGCGCAATGGCGATCTCGCACTTCATGCGTTCACCCAACGACAGATTGCGTACCGGCTTGCGCACCAGATCGCCCAGGTCCAATAGGTCGATCAGTTCGTTCCGGGTCTGATAGTACTGCTGAGCAGGGATATCGTAGATCGCGCGGTTCAGCTCGAACGAGTCCAAGGTCGGGATATCCCACGAGAGTTGACTGCGCTGACCCATCACCAACGTAATCTGGCGGAGGAGGTCGGGATGCCGTTTGGACGGTATGTACCCGGACACGCGTACCTCACCCGAAGTGGGAAAGAGCAGTCCGGAAAGCATTTTGAGCGTTGTGGTTTTTCCCGCTCCATTCGGACCCAGGAATCCGACGATCTCTCCAGGTGCCACACTAAACGTGACGCCGTCGACGGCGACAACTTCACGGGTATGGCGGAGTACGAGTCCGCGGATCGCGGCCCACGCGCCTGCCTCGCGCTCCGGCACCATATAGGTCTTTCGCAGGTTACGGACGGAAATTACGTCCTGCGAATCAGTCACTGCGTCACCTCAGGTCTGATGTGGCGAGCCTGACGGTACACTCTGTGGAATGACCGCGTGACGATTCGCCAGGCCCCCGGGGAGCAATGTCGTGACACATCCGCCCGAGCGCACCGCTCATCTTACAGAACGCACGATCGCGGCTCGGCGTGAGGCGCCACGATGATCCGCTACGCGAGGGTATACCGGGCGCAGTGTCGCACGACTATCACGATCCAGCTCCAGTACCGTGTGGCGCTGGTGATCTGGCTTATTGGGCTGGTGCTGCAGCCGGTCATTTATCTCGTCGTGTGGTCGACGGTCGCGAGTTCAAGCGGCGGTAGTGTCGGCGGATATCACCGCTCGGACTTCGCTGCCTACTTCATTATCTTGATGCTGGTAAACCACTTGACCTTTTCGTGGGTGATATATGGAATGGACGCGCGCATCCGACAGGGCTCGTTCTCTCCGCTCCTGCTGCGTCCAGTACACCCGATCCACGCGGACATCTCAGAGAACGTCACATACAAGCTCCTGACGTTCGTCGTGATGATACCGGCCACCATCGTGCTGGCACTCGTCTTCCGCCCCACGCTTCACCCGCAACCGTGGGCAGTGGTGGCATTCCTCCCCGCGCTCACACTCGCATTTGCCCTGCGCTTCCTGGTCGAGTGGACTATTTCGATGGTGGCGTTCTGGATCTCACGCATGAGCGCCATCGACCAGATGTATTACGTCGCACTGCTGTTTCTGTCCGGCCAGGTTGCGCCGCTGTCCCTCTTTCCCGCGCCGGTGCGCGTCGTGGCATCTGCGCTTCCCTTTCGCTGGATGGTTTCATTCCCGGTGGAGTTGCTTTTGGGACGAATCGGCCTCGCTGCAGCGCTGCAGGGATTCGCCATTCAGGGAGCGTGGATTGTCGCCGTTTCAGGTGTATTCATGGTCATGTGGCGCAAGGGTATCGCGCGGTATTCGGCGGTTGGAACATGACGTGGCTCCGCCTGCTTTCGGTCTTCTTCCGACTCGGCGCGCTGAACGAGCTGCAGTATCGCGTCAATTTCTTTATCCAACTGCTGCAGTCATTACTCGGACTGGGCACCGCACTGGCCGGGCTCGGCGTGATCTTTTCTCATACCAAATCGCTCGGTGGATGGCGTTCAGACCAACTGTTGGCAGTGCTCGGCGTCTACTTCCTCGTCGGTGGTGGCATCAATCTCGTCATTCAGCCAAGCATGCAGCGTTTGATGGAAGATGTACGCCAGGGAACACTCGACTTCACGCTCACGAAGCCTCGAGACGCCCAGCTTCTGATCAGCGTGCGGCAGATGCAAATCTGGAAACTGATAGACATCTTGCTGGGAACCGGCGTGCTGCTGATTGCTCTCCTGCGTTTGGCACACGCTGTCGGGCCGGGCGAAGTGGCCGGATTTGCCCTATCGCTGGTCGCGGGGGCAGCTATCGTGTACAGCTTCTGGCTGATGCTTGCCACCTGCTGCTTCTGGTTCGTGCGGATCGACAATATTCTGGTTATTTTCCAGAGCATGTACGAAGCCGGACGATGGCCGGTCACCATTTACCCCGGGGCATTGCGTTGGGCGCTGACGTTCCTGGTGCCGGTCGCATTCGCCGTCACCATTCCGGCCGAAGCGCTGACCAATCGCCTTACCCTGCAGGCGTTGGTAGGGGCAGGCGCACTGGCAGTCGCACTCATGGCTACCTCGCGCTGGTTCTGGTCGGTCGGCATCCGGCATTACACGGGTGCATCGGCATGAGTTCTCTCCTGTCGCCTCGAGGTCGGATCGCCCTGATTGGCGCCGGAGCCTTTGGCCGATTTTGCATCGAAGCATACGTCAAATCGGGCGATCTAGAGGTCGTCGCCGTGGCCGATCCGCTACCGGAAGCTCTTGGTCTGGTGAAGGCGCCCGCGGCGCGCCTCGAGTCGGATTGGCGAGCGGTTGTCGACGACCCGCGAGTGGAAGTCGGACACCTCGCCACACCCCCATATCTGCGGGGAGAAATCGTCTTCGCCGCGCTGCGCGCGGGCAAGAGCGTCTTCTGCGAGAAGCCATTGGCGGTTTCCCTGTCTGAGGCAGATGCCATGATTCGAGTCTCCCAGGCCGGCGGCGCGGCACTCGGGGTGAACTACGTGATGCGATTCCAGCCGGCGTATCGTGTGCTGGAGGCGTTGGCGACCTCCGGCTACATGGGGCGATTGCGTACGATCTCCTTTCAGAACTTTGCACAGGCGCTTGCGCCGGATCACTGGTTCTGGGATCGAGCGAAGAGTGGTGGCATCTTCGTCGAGCACGGGGTCCACTTTTTCGATGCATACGCTCGAATTGCAGGCGCGGCATCGGGCGTCTCCGGTACCGTACCGAGGAAGGAAGCAGTAGACGCCGGGGTGACGTACGCCGGCGGAGTCTTCGGGCGTTTCTATCACGAGTTTTCGTTCCCGCTGCAGGTCGAGCGCACCCTCGGTACCTCATTCTTCGAACAAGGGTATGTCGAAATAGAGGGATGGATACCAATACGCTTGAATGGCGCAGTGTTAATGCAGTCAGAACCCTTCCCCAGCCAACTCGTGTCGGGTCTGGAGCTTGTCACCGAACGAGACGGCGATGTTACACGGTTCGACCTGCGATTCCCGCCTCGGCGGGACAGTTACGAAGCCGGCGTGGTCGCCGGCATGCGGGAAATGGTGCGTAAACACCGAGATCCGCGATTCCCGATGACGGTTCCCATACAGGATGCGCGATCGAGCCTCGCGCTCGCGATCGCCTGTCAGGAGGCAGCCGTCAGTCACTCTCGGGTGGACCTGAGCGCGACATAGTCATCTGACGTTTTTATGTTGCGGGCCCGGCATGTCACTCGTTATGTATGCTAGGCCCACGGGCTATATGGTTTTTTGTGTACGGATTGTCCAGAAAGTGCGCAATCGCCGTATCGCCGGGAGTCGAAAGGAGGCCGACAAGACCACTTCGGAGGAGTGCTGCGCCGCCTTGGGCGGCAAACATCGTGTCCATGATCCATTGGAACTCGAAGGAGAGAAGTGAATGAAAAGAGCTTGGGTTGCACTGCTTGGTGCAACGCTTCTGTTTAGTGGCTGGGTAGGAGCGGGTCACGCCGCAGCACCCCAGGGCCAGGCGAATGCCGTGACCGGCAAGATCACGGGCTGTAACGCCAAGGGTTCCGTGACGTTCTTCCACTGGGGAGATAAGAACGTCGATAACGCCGACAAGAAAGCCATCACAGCTGCCGAGGCAGCGTGCCCCGGCTTGCACGTAACGGATTCGTGGGATCAGGGCAACTACGACGTCGACCTGAAAACGAAAATCGGTTCCGGCAACGCGCCGGACCTCTTCCAGCTCGACGGCGCAAAGCGCGTTGCCCAGTACGCGGCACAGGGCGCCCTGGCTAATTTAGATTCGTTTGTCAAGCGTGACAAGCTCAACATGAAGGCAACGTTCGTCCCGAATTGCCTGCCGCAGATGAGCTACAAGGGCCACCTGTATGGCCTGATGCTGGCGTGCAGCAACCAGGACCTGCTCTTCTACAACAAAGATATGTTCACCGCCAAGCACGTCAAGTTCCCGACGAACTCGTGGACCTACAAAGACTTCCGGGCCGCTGCCATCAAGCTCACAGGCAACTACGCGCTGCCCAGCGACTCGACGTCGAAGCTGCGCTTCGGATACGTCGGCTCGACCGATGACTTCGCGACTCAGCAGTACCTCTTCGAGTGGGGCGCGAACTGGGTGAACAAGAACGCCACGCAGTGTACCCTGACGAGCTCGAAGGCGCAGGCCGCGCTGCAGTGGTGGGTCAACCTGAAGTACAAGGACCACGGTGCGCCGACCGCGGTACAGGGAAGCTCGCTGGGCGACAAAGTGTCCGGCTTCCGCAGCCAGTACTTCGCCATGTCGTACATGGGTCCCTGGGCCGAGAACTACACCTTCGGCAACAGCCCGGGATCGACGACCACGCCTGTCACGTTCAAATGGGGTGTCGTGGTGCCACCAAAGGGTCTGGTCAACAACGCCGGCCTGATGGCTGCCACCGCGGTCGTGATTTACAACCAGTCCAAGAACAAGAACGGCGCCTGGTGGCTGAACCGCTTCCTCACCCAGGGTGTGGGAGCGCAGCTTCAGGCCTCATACGGCGATGACACCC
>DAINCT010000078.1:0-11690 GCA_036732245.1 Chloroflexota bacterium
ACCTGGTGCGCGAGAACATGGTGGAGACAACCCCGATGTTGTTGGTTCCTGCGCCAAAGGGCCGGCAAAGCTTGCCATCGGTGCTGACGATCGAAGAAATCGAGCGGTTGATATTAGCGCCTGACTTGACGACTACGCTGGGGATACGCGATCGTTGTCTCTTCGAGGTCCTGTATGCGACGGGATTGCGCGTCAGCGAGCTCCTGGGCCTCCGGGTTGACCAGATCGATTGGACGCGCCGGTCGATCCAGGTGATGGGCAAGGGGTCGAAGGAGCGCATCGTGCTGATCGGTGATCTGGCGATCGACGCGCTGGAGCGGTACGTGCACGAGGCGCGACCGCAGTTGGAGCGAGGAGCGAGCTGCGACGCATTGTTTTTGAGCAATCTCGGTAAACCGCTAAGTGTTCGCGGCTTTCACCTCGTCCTGCAGACACATCTGGCGCAGGCCGGGATCACACGGCATGTGACGCCGCATACGCTGCGACACAGTTTCGCCACTCATCTGCTGGAAGGTGGAGCTGATCTGCGCACCGTGCAGGAATTGCTCGGGCACGCGAGCGTGAGCACCACCCAGGTGTACACGCATGTATCCGAGGGATATTTACGAGATGTCTACGCGCGCGCCCATCGAGGTGCCTAGCCGAATGGAAAATTTACGAGCAACCACTATCATCGCGGTTCGCCGTGGCTCGCTGGTTGCGATGGCCGGGGACGGTCAGGTGACGATGGGTGATACGATCATGAAGGGCACTGCGATCAAAATTCGGACGATGTCGGGCGGACGCGTATTGGCCGGATTCGCCGGTGCGGTGGCCGATGCGCTGACGCTCTTCGATCGCTTTGAAACGCAGTTGGAGCGAAGTAGTGGCAACCTGCGCAAGGCGGCGGTCGACCTGACGAAAGACTGGCGCACGGACCGGTATCTGCGCCGGTTGGAGGCGCAGCTCGTGCTGGCCGATGCCGAAACGATGCTCCTGATTTCGGGGGACGGCGAGATCATCGAGCCGGACAACGATGTGATCGCGATCGGCTCCGGCGGGAACTATGCCCTGTCGGCGGCGCGTGCGTTGCTCAAGTTTTCGGACATGGATGCGGCCGAGGTCGCACGGGCGGCGATGGACATTGCCGCCTCGATATGCATTTATACGAACGACCAGATCACGCTTCACAGTGTCAATGGCAGTGACGAACGCGCTGCCGGCAAGGGGGAATAGGGTGGCTGATCTCAATCCTCGACAGATTGCCGCTGAACTGGACCGCTATATCGTTGGACAGGCGGACGCAAAGCGGGCGCTGGCGGTCGCCCTGCGAGAGCGGGAGCGCCGTAAAAGACTGTCTCCAGAGCAGCGCGCTGAGATTGGTTCCAAGAACATTCTCGTGATTGGACCCACCGGGGTGGGGAAGACAGAGCTGGCGCGGCGCCTGGCTCGCCTGGTGGACGCGCCGTTTCTGAAGACGGAAGCAACGAAGTTCACCGAAGTCGGCTACGTCGGACGCGACGTGGAATCGATTGTGCGCGACCTAGCGGATGCAAGCGTCTCGATGGTGCATCACGAGCGCATGTCTGAAGTGCGAGACGAGGCCGAGCAGCGGGCGGCGGAGCGAATTGTAAGCTACCTGGTCGATGCCGGCAAGGATGGAGAGGCGGACGCCGAGTCGAAACCGGCGGCATCCGAGCGAGCTCATTTGAAGCGCAAGCGCCGAACCGTGACCCAGCAATTAGCCGATCACGAGTTGGAAGAGCGTGTGATCGAGATCGAGATCGACGGCGAGGAATCGTACGGGTCGGTACTGGAGTTCGTGTCGGGTATCGGGTCCGACGAGATCCACGAGCAGTTCCAGGAATTCATGAACAACGTGAATATGTCTCGCAAGCGTTCCCGCCGAGTACCGGTGCGGGAAGCCCGACGGATTCTGGTTGAGCAGGAAGCGGGCAAGCTCGTGGATTGGGAAGAGGTGGTGGAAACGGCTCTGAGGCGCGTGGAAGAGGCGGGAGTCGTGTTCGTCGACGAACTCGATAAGCTGGTCACGCGCAACGGCGATTTCGGAGCGGACGTGTCGGGCGAGGGTGTGCAGCGCGACCTGCTGCCGATCGTCGAGGGCGCGAGCGTGGCGACCCGATACGGCATGGTCAATACCGACCATATTCTCTTTGTGGCTGCGGGCGCATTTAACCGAGCACGACCGTCTGATCTGCTTCCCGAGTTGCAGGGACGCTTTCCGATCAGGGTGGAGGTGCGCGACCTCACCGAGGACGACTTTGTCGCCATCTTGACCGAGCCCGAAAACGCGCTGACTAAACAGTACACCGCACTGCTTGGTACGGAGGAGATCAGCCTCGAGTTCACGGAGGGTGGCATCCGGGCAATCGCGCGGTACGCCACGGCGCTCAATTCGCAAGCGGAGAACCTGGGAGCGCGACGATTGTATGGGGTGATGGAACGAGTGATCGAGGAAGTAAGTTTCCGCTCCGACGAGTTTACCGGCCAGAAGGTCGTCATCGACGAGGAGTACGTGGGCACGCGCATGGCGGGCGTGCCGATGAGCGACGAAGCGAGTAAGTACATACTTTAGTGAAGAGACAGAGCCGGCACAGCTTTACATAACCCGAAGTGCTTGACTTTCGTTCCCCGGGGAGAGCCCGGGAAAGTGTGGTATACTTTCGTCAGAAACGGCCAGCGTTAGCGCTGGTCTTTTCTACGCCTTAAAGACGCACGCATCCTGACTGCGCGACGTTGCCACGAGATGTGGTTCACGCGTGGGAAGACGGATGCGGAGGATAACAAACAGGAGGATAGACCCATGGCAGTCGTCGGAATGAAACAGCTCCTTGAAGCAGGTGTGCACTTCGGCCACCAAACTCGACGGTGGAACCCGAAGATGAAACCGTACATCTACACGGAGCGCAACGGCATCCATATCATCGATTTGCAGAAGACGGTGGCATTGCTCGACAAGGCGTATGCCTTCGTGCAGGATGTCACGCGCAACGGTGGAAAGGTGCTTTTCGTGGGCACCAAGAAGCAGGCACAGGACGCGGTGGCCGAGGAGGCCACGCGGGCCGAGCAGTTCTACGTGAATCAGCGCTGGCTGGGCGGCTTGCTGACAAACTTCCAGACCATACAGCAGCGTTTGAAGCGCCTGGACGAACTCGAGGGCATGCGCGAGTCGGGTGCATTCGATCGGCTTCCCAAAAAGGAGCAATTGAAGCGCAACGACGAGATCGCGAAGTTGACCCGCATGTTGGGCGGAATCCGCGGCATGCGGCGACTCCCTAACGTGCTGTTTATCGTCGATACGAAGAAGGAACACATCGCGATTCATGAAGCCCGCCGGCTGGATATTCCGGTCGTCGCGTTACTGGACACGAATTCTGATCCGGACGAGGTGGACTACGCCATTCCGGCGAACGATGACGCGATCCGCGCGGTTCGACTGCTGTCCGGCAAGATGGCCGATGCGGCGTACGAGGGCTTGCAGGAGCGGCAGAGCACGATGGCCAAGGAAGAGGCGGAAGAGGGCATCGACCTCGGCGCCTACGAAAGTGGCTATACGGCAGACCCCGAAGGGTACGATGCGTCGATTGACGCTCCGGATGATATCTCGGGGCAGAACGGCGCCGTGGCCGACGATGAAGCTGAAGGGATTACTGCCACCGCGACGGACGTGGCGGTCGAGCCGGCTTCCGAGGATTCCGAGGTTGCCGCACTTCAGGCCGACACGACGGATCCGGAAGGCATTGCTGCCGGCGGCGGACATGACGCTCCGGAGTGGGAAGCGACCGGAACAGCGGATGCCAATCTGGTCGAAACGGGCGCGGATGCATTCGCGGGCGACGTGCCTCCGGCGGCGGATGAATCGCGGCTCGGAGTACATCCAGACGCCGCTGAGTGAAACATATCGGCACCTTGCGCGATATGTATGACGGGTATTGAAAGGACAGAACGCTCATGGCTGTGTCTACAGACGCAATCAAGGCGCTTCGGGAAGAAACCGGAGCCGGAATCATGGAAGCCAAGCGCGCCCTGCAGGATGCTGACGGGGACGCACAGAAAGCTAAAAAGCTGCTCGAACAGCGGGGCGCGGCACACGCCGAAAAGCGCTCGGGACGCGAGGCAGCGCAGGGCGTTGTCGAGCCGTATGTCCACCTCGGTGGGCAGCTCGGCGTATTGGTAGAGCTGAACAGCGAGACGGACTTTGTATCGCGCACGGACGAGTTTCGCGAAGTGGCGCACGAGATCGCGCTGCAAATCGCCGCGAACAACCCGCGCTATCTCTCGCTCGACGAAATTCCTGAGAACGAAGCGGCAGAGCTGAGACAGTCGTTCCGCGAAGAGGCCGCGAAGGCGGGCAAGCGTGAAGACTTGCTCGATCGAATCGCCGACGGGAAGTTCAAGGACTACGCCAAGCAGCATGTGTTGCTGGAGCAGCCGTACATCCGTGACGACTCGAAAACTATCAAACAGCTCGTGCAGGAACTCTCGGTCAGGACGCGAGAGAACATCGTGATACGGCGGTTCGCTCGGTTCCAGATCGGTTCCTAGGTGGACCACGTGGGCGAGCAGGTCAAGTATCCACGTATTCTGCTGAAACTCAGCGGAGAAGCGTTGCTTGGTCGCGAGGAGTACGGCATCGATGCCGATGTTGTGAACTCGATCGCCCGCGAAATAGTCTCCCTCCACCACGCCGGCGTCGCAATTGCCGTCGTGGTGGGCGGCGGCAACATCTTGCGCGGAGCCACAGCGGCACAGCGCGGGATGGATCGTGCCACGGCGGACTACATGGGCATGCTGGCCACGGTGATGAATGGGCTGGCGCTGCAGGATGGCATTGAGGCGCTGGGTGTGCAGACGCGCGTTCTGAGCGGCATCGAGATGGACAAAGTAGCCGAGCCGTTCATTCGGCGTCGAGCCGAGCGCCACCTTGAAAAGGGGCGCGTGGTCCTGCTGGTGGCCGGCACCGGGAACCCCTACTTCACGACCGACACGGCGGCAGCGTTGCGGGCAGTGGAACTGCACATGGACGTGCTACTGAAGGCGACGAAGGTGGAGGGGGTCTACGACCACGATCCGCTGCTCGTGCCGACGGCCCGCAAATTTTCTACGATGGAGTACATGGACGCGCTGAATTTGCAGGTCCAGGTGATGGATGCCACGGCGATTTCCCTTCTCAAGGAAAACAACCTGCCCATCATCGTGTTCAGCCTGGCTCCAGGTAATATCCGTAAGGTCGTGTTTGGGGAACACATCGGAACTCTCATCGCCAGAGACGTCGGCGCCGTGCTCGCAGGGGGGAAGTAAGAACGATGAATGACGATTTTTCCACTGAGACGGAACAGCACATGGACAAGAGCCTTTCGGCCCTGCGCCGGGAGCTGGCGAATATCCGCACGGGACGTGCGAACCCAGCGGTGATCGAACACCTGACAGTGGATTATTACGGCGCGCCGACACCGCTCCAGCAGCTCGCCAATATAGCGGCACCGGATCCGCGACAATTGCTGGTGCAACCATACGACCGTTCCGCGCTAGGAAATATCGAAAAGGCGATTCGCGCTTCGGACTTCGGCTTCAATCCGACGAACGACGGATCGACCATTCGGATCGTGATTCCGCAACTCACGGAGGAACGGCGCAGGGACTTCGTCAAGCTCGTCCACAAGCGGGTGGAAGAGGCGAAAGTCGCGGTGCGCAATGTGCGGCGTGATGCGAACGATACGCTGAAGAAGCAACGCAAAGACAAGGAACTGTCTGAGGACGAGGAGAAACGCGCGCTCGAAGTGCTCCAGAAGCTGACCGACCGGGCGATTCGAGACGCAGACAGTATCGGCCAGATCAAAGAAGCCGAGATCATGGAGATCTAGGTGGTCGCCGAATCGCCGTCGCGGGTTGAACCGGCACAGCCGAATGTGCCCAAGCATATAGCCATCATCATGGACGGCAACGGACGGTGGGCTCAACGGAAGCACCTCCCACGCACGGCCGGTCACCATGCCGGCGAACGCAATATCCACCGCATCCTGCGGGCGTGTGTGGACCGAGGTGTCCAGATGCTGACGGTTTATGCGTTCTCAACCGAGAACTGGGGACGTCCCCAGCCCGAAGTCAACGCCTTGATGGCCCTGTTCGAGGACGCAAGCGAACGAGAGACGCGAAATCTCCACAAAAACGGCGTCAAAGTGTGCCACGTGGGCACGATGTACGGCGTGTCGCCGCAGCTGCAAAGGTCGATCGAGAAGGCGGTGGAAACCACTCGACATAATACGCGGATCACGCTGAACGTCGCTTTCAACTATGGGGGACGCGCCGAGATCGTGAACGCCATCAAGCGTATCGTGTCGGACGGCGTGACCCCGGACGAGATCGATGAAGGGCTGATCAGTCGGTATCTGTACACGGCGTCTCTGCCGGATCCCGATCTGGTGATTCGCACGGCGGGTGAGATGCGACTGTCGAACTTCCTGATCTGGCAGGCGGCATACAGCGAGTACTATTCGACGCAGACCCTCTGGCCGGACTTCAGTAAGGACGATCTCGACGCCGCCATCGAATCGTACGCTTCAAGGCATCGTAAGTTCGGCAAGCTGTAGTGCCGGGATCGGGACCAGGCGCTTCCAACCTCGGGCTGCGGTTGGCCTCGGCCGCCGTCGGCATACCAATCGTTCTTGTCATAAATTACGTCGGGGGATGGGCCTTTGGCGTTGCTATGGGAGTAGTGGCGGCGATCGGCTGCTACGAGCTATACGGACTGTTTCGCCAGGCAAACTATGCTCCGGCCTGGGCGTTGGGTCTACCTGCGGCGGTCGCCTTCGCGCTGGTTCCGTTGCTGAAGCGTGGAACCACGGACGGATGGATCGGCCTACTACTCGCGCTTGTGGTCGTGGGCGGGGCCCATTACCTCATTCCGGGGCAAGACGGTAAGCGCCTGGTCGATTGGAGCCTGACTGTTCTCGGCGCCGTCTATGTTGGTCTTCTGTTGGGTCAGCTGACTGTGTTGCGAGGTTGGTCGAACGGAGCCTGGTGGGTGGGTCTCGTTTTTCTCATCACGTGGGGATATGACACGGGAGCGTACTGCTCGGGCCGGCTCTTTGGCTCCAGGCCGTTCATGGCCCATATCAGCGCCAAGAAGACCGTCGAAGGAGTGCAGGGCGGGTTGATACTATCCTCCTTGGCGGGATGCATTAGTGTGCCGGCGCTGGGCCTCAACGTCTGGCAGGGATTGCTGATCGGCTTTCTGGGCGGTGTGGCGGCACAGACGGGTGATCTGGTGGAGTCGATGATCAAGCGGCAGGTAGGAGCGAAAGATTCAGGGACCATCATTCCGGGTCATGGCGGCCTATTAGATCGCATCGATAGTCTTCTCTTTACCGCCGTGGTGGCCGTGTACGCGGCGCGAGCGTTCGGCTATGGTCCGTAATATCCTGCTGCTGGGAAGCACCGGCTCGATCGGACGCCAGACACTCGACGTGGCACGCGAGTTGGCCGACCGGGTACGGGTGGTCGGGCTCGCCGGGTACACCAATGTCTCTTTATTGAAAGAACAAGCAGAGGAGTTCGAGCCTTTATCAGTCGTAACTACGCCCGAGGGGCATGAGGCGCTCCTGGGATCCGCGCGTGAAGTGCTGGTCGGCGCCGCCGGCATGGAGGAATTGTGCCGCCGGCCCGAGGTGGACCTGGTGGTGGTAGCGACGTCGGGAGAAGCGGGACTGCTTCCCACGCTGGCGGCGCTCGAAGCCGGCAAGCTGGTGGCACTGGCAAATAAGGAAACGTTGGTGGCGGCCGGGTCGCTCATCCAGGAGGCGCTGCGATCGGGTAGTGGTCAGCTGGTCCCAATCGATAGCGAGCACAGCGCGATCTGGCAGTGCTTGCAAGGCGAACCAGGCAAGTCCATTGAACGTCTCACGCTCACGGCTTCGGGCGGAGCGCTGCGAGACCGGACCGGCGACGAATTGCGACACGTGACTCCGCAGGAAGCGCTGAGTCACCCGACGTGGCAGATGGGCCGCAAGATCACGATCGACTCCGCCAACCTCATGAACAAGGGCCTGGAAGTGCTGGAGGCTACCTGGCTCTTTGATCTACCGATGGAGGCCGTCGAGGTCGTTTTGCACGCGCAGAGTATCGTGCACTCGTTGGTGACTTTCAAGGACAGTTCAACCAAGGCGCAACTGGGCTTACCGAATATGCGGTTGCCGATCCAGTACGCGCTCAGTCATCCCGACCGTTGGCCGAATCAGCTTGAACGCCTGGACCTGGCCCAGGTTGGCAGGCTGGATTTCGCCCCAGTCGACTTGAGACGATACCCGGCGCTCGCGCTGGCTCTGCAGGCGGGGAGAGCCGGGGGGACATACCCGGCCGTTTTGTGTGCGGCCGACGAGATGGCGATCGAAGCCTTTCTCTCCGGTGCGATTACGTTTACGCGCATCCCGGAGATCGTAGAGGCCGTGCTGGACGCGCACGAAAATTGTGGGTCGCCCGAACTGGGCGATATAATTGAAGCCAGTAGATGGGCACGATGGACAACGCACCGCCTCAGTGCCGGCTAAGAAATCGCCCTTGACGATTTTTGTCGGCATACTGACATTTTTTGTAATTCTGGCCGTTCTGATCCTCGTGCACGAGCTCGGACACTTTACGCTCGCGAAGGTCATGGGCGTACGGGTCGAGGAATTCGGTCTGGGCTTTCCGCCGCGCCTGCGCTCCTGGAAGCTACGCGGCACGGTGTACTCGTTGAATGCGTTGCCGCTTGGTGGATTCGTCAAGATGACGGGCGAGAACGGTGAGGATGACGATCCCGCCAGTTTCGCCGCGAAGGCGCCGTGGCAACGACTGTTGATTCTGCTCTTTGGTCCCGTTATGAATCTGACGCTGGCGGTTGGAATCTTCTTTTTCGCGTTCATGGGCGGCTCACCGCGTGGCTTGACGATCGTCACAGGCGTCAGCGCCGGCAGCCCGGCTGCGCTGGCGCACATTCGCGTTGGAGATACGATCGTCGATGCCGGCGGAGTCCATGTCAACTACCTGTCGGACCTGCAGCATATTACGACGTCACACCTCGGCAAGCCGTTGAAGATCAAAGTGGTACGCAATCACCGCTTCCGCACGGTATCGCTCGTACCGAGGCCAAAACCGCCGGTGAATCAAGGCCCCATGGGGATCGCGCTGAGCAAGGTGACAACCGTCACCTATAGCCCGGGTACAGCGCTACGGATGTCCGTACAGCAGGTAGCGGACATGATCGGCAGTATCCCGCTATTGCTGCAGAACGTTTCGCAGCATGGCGGGGGACAGGTCACTGGTCCCATCGGCATCGCGCACCTGACGACTCAGGTCGTCCAACAGGAGCCGCAGCAGGGACCCAGTTCGTTATTCCTGTTCGTCGCTCTATTAAGTGCGAATCTCGGTGTGCTGAACCTGCTGCCGATCCCGGCGCTGGATGGCGGTCGAATCGTGTTCGTCCTGCTGTCCTGGGCACGACGTCGGAATCTGAATCCAGAGATTGAAGGCGTGATCCACATGGTTGGCATGGCGGTCTTGCTGATGCTGATTCTAGTGATCTCGTATCAGGACATCGTGCGCTGGGTGACCGGCGGGACGTTCTAGACGATTCCGAGCCGTAATGCTCTACTTTCCATAATATATATTATTTGCACTTGCGTTTGGGGCGAAACCGATCCTCAGGTGGCATTTTGTAACTCGCGTCAAGAGTCGGCCACACTGGCCAGCATAAGACCCTCGTTCTAGGACGCCAGCATGGCGCAGTGCCGATGTAGGGCAAGAGACCGAATTTGTACCACTGCGCCAGCTTCAAAGTGGTCAAGCAGCGGCATTCCCTCGACGGCACGACTGGTTACAAACTTACATCTAGGGAATCGCTACATATTTCCGGCGCGTCTGAGGGTCGCTCAGTACGCATGTAGCCATATGTAGCGTCAGAGGGCACGTCTGCCCCCACATATTGTGTCTAGTCGTAAGCGGGCACCCTTGTATGAGGTATAATTATGTAAATAGAGAGAGTACAATTTCGCACGTTATGGGAGATCGACCATCGAAAGGCGGCGGTCTTCGTGGCAGATATTTTCCGGCTGTTCCCCGACGGCTCTGATTCAGGTGCGTCGCTCAAGGATCAGACGTACGTTTTGGTGCGCGACTCTCTCGTGTCGCCATCGGAGTTTTTGAGCGCATTCGCTGCAAGTAAGCGCCTCGCGTTGAGCGGCACGTTAAATCCGGTCCTTTACCTCGTCCTGCTTTCCGCCGCTCTCCATGATGGCGTGCCAGCAGAAGACATCTATTCCTACATTCGCGAGACCATGGAGCGATTCATGAACGAGACGGATCGCGAGGCAAAGGGGGCATGAAAGAGTCGACATCATCGCTCGCCTGGAGCCTCCAATTGGTACCTGCACGACAACTGTTGACCGAAAAGCCGGACTAGCTGGGCGGAAGCTTGCAGCTCCCGCCCGCTGGAAAGCCAATCCTGCGCTGATTAGTCGCGGAGGTTCGCGTCCTTTGCGCGGTAAGCGACGATGCGAGGTCCCCGCCGGCACACGACTATGTCGTCCGCGCGAAGCGAGCGGGCTGCCCTCACGATTCGCTGGCGGACTACAATGGGCGAATCGTCGTCATCGAGATCCACTACCAGCGCATGATGGATTGCGAGGGCATGCAGGAGGGCCGTCCGGTACTGGTGCGCCTCGAGCGCGCGACGTCGTCACGGCCGAGCAAGCACTTCCACCCATCGAGGAAGAAGATAGAGGCAAAACAGCGCTCACCGAACTCTTCCAAGAAGCGCGCAGCGAGGATACCCCAATCATGGTCGAGCGCGTCGTGACGGACATCGACGAGATCGTCCGCATCGTGCGCTTCGACGGCTGGCAAACGACCCACGCCGGTGAACGCGCAGTGAAGAACGCCCTTAGTAAGACCCTGTCTTAAGTACAAGCTCCATCAAGACCAGGAGTTATTCGACCGCGCCTACGCCTATATTCGGACCTACTACTAGATGGACAAGATCGCAGCGATTATTACAGGGAATTCCAGGCCATTATGGTTTTGGAAAGGCGGATTCGTCCCATCAGCATTCACAAAGGTTCCGAAGTGAATTTACGTCAACAAATCATTCAAGACCGAGCAGATCAGGTATCCACATCACTGTCCTTGCCGCCCGATAAAGCTTTCCTTCGTTTGGTCCATTCGTTGATAACGGGTCAGAGTATTCACGCGTTCGACACAGCGGACCTCGTTGATGGTGGTCAAGACAAGCAAATAGATACCATCACAATCGAGCAAGATGGCGATGAAGCTACCGTTTACATTATACAATCGAAGAGTGGAGACTCGTTCTCATCAAACGAACTGATTCAAATGCGCAATGGTCTCGAATGGATCTTTCGCAAGCCGCGGGTTGACTTATTAACGATATCCAATACTCCTTTCCGAGATCGCATCGTCGACTACAGATCATTGCAGAGTGGAATAGGTCCGGCCAATATAAGCGTCGTAGTTGCATTCGTTACCAAAGGTCTCACCGACACCATATCTGCTGAGTTTGAGCAAGAGAAGAAAGCCATACTGGACCAATTCGATAATTCTACCTTTTCATCCTTCGATTTGCTGATCTGGGGCGCCGACGAATGTGAATGGCTGCCAAACGGCGACCAGTCTCGCTAATGCGAGCAGTGACGGTCAAC
>DAINCT010000079.1:0-5696 GCA_036732245.1 Chloroflexota bacterium
TGCTACCGACGGCGAAGGCGCCGAGAAGGAGGCCGTATCCAATGCTGTTGGTGTGCAGTTGGTGGTGAGCGTAGACGACCAGCATGGCCAGTAGCGCGCCGCTTGCCGTGCTGAGCGCAACGGTGAGAACCGCCATGGTGCGTAAGGTCGCACTCTTCCACAGCCACGCGATTCCTTCGCCGATGTCTCGCCGCAGGTTCATCGGCGACTGTCGTGGGGAACGGGAGGTTGGCGAGAGGAACGCGATCAGCGTGGCGCTAATCACGAACGAGATCGCGTCCAACGTGAGGGGGACGCTGGGTCCGAAAACAAAAAGGAGTCCGCCGAGCGGCGGTCCGATCAGCTGTGTTGCGCTGAGTTGGCTCGTGAACAATCGCGAATTGCCCGCGGGCAGGAGATCTGGGGTGAGGACCTGGGGCAGTATTCCGATCGCCGCATTGTCGTAAACGGTCTCGGCGGTCCCGAGCAAGAAAGCGAGCAGTGCAAGCAGCGCTATTGGCAGTGATCCCTCGGCAAGGAGGATGATCGTCGAGACGCAGATGATGATGGCGCGAGCAGCGTTGACCATCCACATCAAGCGACGCCGCTCGAAACGATCGGAGATCGCCCCGCCGAGGAGCCCGAACACTGGCCATGGCAGGAAGCCTGCGGCGGACACAATCGAAATCGCGAACGGGTCCGATGTTGCCGAGGCGGCAAGAAGGGGAATGGCGGCGATCCGCAGCCCATCTCCCAGCGCCGAGATTGTGGATGCGGCCCAAAGCCGAATGTAGTCGCGAGGCATCGACATCGGTGGGGTCCACGCCCCCCCTCTGTGCTCGATAGCGTACATAATGTACGCATCGAACATAGTTCTAAACGTACGTCCTGTACAGAAAGGGGAATCAGGATGAAAGAGATTCCCGTAACTCAAGCGCGAGCGGTCTTAGCAGAACTGGTGAACGAAGTGGCCTATGGCCGGGAACGCGTCACCTTCACCCGCCACGGTAAGCCGTTGGCGGTTCTGGTCTCCGTAGCGGAGGCGAAACTCCTCGATTCGCTGGCAATCCAGGAGGCAACCACCCCGCACGCGCTTCAAGTCCTCGACCTGACCGCCTCGCAGCACACGTTCGAGCAAGCCGCACTCCACCCGTCGTCCTCTTCAATAGACGGGCCTTCTTAGCACTACAGGCAATGGTCAGGGGTTCTGGTGCTGTGTCACTTGGGAACCCGTTTCGGGACGGGAGTATTCAGGAATTGGTCCACTGCGTTATGACAGGCTCGTGCACCGACCTGCCATCCAAGATGCCGTGTCGGCTCAGGTGGGATGATTGGCCGCATGGTGCAACCATTGTCCGCGGTCGTCGTTTCCGTGAGCCGCGACTTGGTTCACGGATTTTCGAAACCATCATGCGAGGCCATCACACTTCTGGAGGGGCTTGGTGTCGAGGGAGACGCGCACTCTGGGACGACCGTTCAACACCGCTCTCGAATAGCCAAAGACCCCACTCAACCGAACCTCCGTCAAGTGCACCTTATTCACTCGGAATTGTTTGCGGAGGTGGCTCGCGCCGGGTTCAACCTTGGTCCCGGGGACATGGGCGAGAACGTAACTACCGCGGGCATCGACCTCTTGGCTATGCCGCAAGGCGCCAGGCTCTTAATTGGCTCAGATGCCGTGGTCGAACTGACCGGACTTCGAAATCCGTGTGCTCAGATCAATGCATTCGAACCTGGACTCCTGAAAACGATGGTTGGGCATGATGACGACGGACATGTCATACGCAAGGCCGGGGTTATGGGAATCGTCTTGCGCTCCGGAGTTGCCCGACCCGGCGACAGCATCACGGTCGTTCTCCCGCAGTGGCAGCACCAAAGGCTCATTCCGGTTTAGGAACGATGGACGCCTCCTGCGCGACAGGCGAACAGATAATGCAGAGGTCTCGTAGGCTCAGTGCCGTGCCCTACCCACCGATCCAACCCTTTGATACCGGGTTTCTGACAGTGCCCGACGGCACTCAGATCTACTGGGAGCTCTCGGGCAACCCGCTGGGCAAACCGGCGTTGTTCTTGCACGGTGGCCCCGGGAGCGGGTTAGGGGCAGGCGGCTACCGGAGCAGGTTCGATCCGGAGCGCTATTTGGTCGTGGGCATTGACCAGCGCGGGTGCGGTCGGAGCCTCCCCCTCGTCATTGACGCCCTCGATCAGCTTTCGTCGAACACCACCCAGTCGGTCATCGCCGACATCGAGGCCGTGCGGGCGAATCTGAACGTGGATCGCTGGCTGGTTTCTGGAATCTCCTGGGGCACGACGCTCGCGCTCGCATACGCCCTGTCACATCCCGACCGAGTCACGGAGCTGATCCTGGCGGCGGTGACTACTACCAGTCGGGCGGAGGTTGAGTGGATCACGGAAACGGTCGGGCGGCTCTTCCCGGAGGCGTGGTCACGTTTCGATGCTCAGTCCGGCCGGCAGCCCGGAGAACGAGTCGTCGAGGCGTACGCCCGACGGCTTGCCCAAAGCGACGAGGACGAGCGCCGTCGGGCGGCACAACAATGGGATGAATGGGAATCGGTCCACATCTCATTGGACCCGAACTGGAGCCCGGGCCTGTTGCATGAAGACCCGATCCGTCGCCTCGTCTTCGCAACACTGGTGACGCACTATTGGGCACACGACGGCTTCCTCCCCATCGGCGAATCAATCCTCGAGCGGGTGGCCGAGCTTGCTGGTATCCCTGCAGTCCTCGTCCATGGTCGACGTGACGTTAGCGGTCCGACGATCACGCCCTGGTTGTTGCACCAAGCCTGGCCAGCCAGCGAACTCATCATCATCGATTCTGAAGGGCACGGCGGACCCCTTACGACAGAAGCCATGTGCTCCGCATCCGACACTTTCGCCAGCTAACCCATTCCACAAGCACGGCCGGCGCACCCCGCCGCAAGCCGGACCTCTAACGGACGCTTGGTAGTCTCGGGGTCGTGGCGAGCGACGAACTCAGTTTGCGCGAGAATCTCCAGGCAGCTCTCGGCGAGGTAATAGGGCTGCTGGATCAGTACTTCAGCTACCGCGGTCCCATCGCAATCCTTTCGGAGATTGCTCGTCGCGTCGAGCTTGATGACCAAGACGCACTCGTGGAGCTCAGATCCAAGTTCGGCGGGATGGGCTCGTTGAACGACTTCTATCTGGACGGTAATCCGTGCGGGACGCTGTCCGCGCGCGAGCGAGCCGACATCAATGCGCTGTATCAAGTGGCAAAGGAGAGAGTGCACGAGAACTTGATGTTGCTGCTTACCACATGAGGCACGGAGCCCCATGACCTGACAGCCGCTGCAACAGGCCTGCGGCCCAGACACCCAACGACCGAGCGTGTCGACGCTGAGTCAGATGGGAACGGTCAGCGCTGCGAATGTCAGTCGGGTGACGCTGTGAAGCGAGCCGTTGCTCGGCTGATCGTGCGTTGAATCTCCTCCTCGGGTCGATCGTTCAGGAGTTGAAACGCAACCTGCTGGAGAACGAATGTGGCGTGGCGAGTCCGCGCTCGACCCAGGTGGTTCGGCGACACTATGCCTGCGAGGCATTCGAAGCCGTGCCAGGCGGCCAGCGCCGCGATGTCAGTCGACCGATCGCTTGCAGAGGATAGGTCCCAATCCACCACGCCCACGATTAGGCCGTCTCTCCAGCGCACATTGTGTCCAGCGAGATCGCCATGGCTGAAGGTGTCAGGGTGAACTTCGAGGGCGGCCAGCGCTTCGACCGCTCGTCGTGCATTCTCCCGGGCTGCGCCAGGCAGGCGGGGAATAACGCGTTCGAGCTGAACATCCAACCAGTGGTCCCCGCCGCAGAAGACCAGCGGTCGCTCTAGCAAGCTCAGGATGGGATCCAGTGAGATGCGCTGCAGTTCGGCAAGGAGGAGGTGCAGTTCGCTCGGGGATGCAGCACCCGGTGGAGCCGTTTCGCCGGCAACATACTCGACCGCGACGGCACTGGTTCCGTCAATCGTCACCACTTCACTGAGCGACCGAGGCACCCGGAACCTCAGTGCGGGCAACTGATCGACGAGCTGCTGCCGGCGGTCCATGGCCGTTCCGGCACCCTGATCCCGAGCGATGCGAATGACAGCAGATTCGCCGATAAGCACAATTCGATGAGCCGAACCGGAGTCGATGATCCGTTGATTCTGCACCCTGTACCCACGGGGAAGCTGAGCCAGCACGGCGTCCAGGACTGCCGCTTCGTTCTGAGGCGCCCGAAACATGCTTCCGAGACTACGGGCCGCACCAGAGTTGCCCACGCGAAAGGCATGCCCGCAAGGCGAACGCTCAGCGGTGCGGCGTCGTTAGGGGATGTCTGTCAGTGTCTTCTCGACGGTCGCTAGGCGCTGGTCGAGTGCGTCGAGCTTCGCCAGGACGGCCCGGCTCGCCTCCGTGTTCGCGTCCAGTGTTCTGCGCAACTCCGGACTGGCGACTTGAGATGTGCGCTGCCGGTACTTCCAATAGGTGGCCAGGGTCAAAAAGGTCGATCCGCCGATGATCGCAACGACAGGAATGATCCAGCCGACCGCACCCACGTTTGACCAGTCGCTTGCATACAGGATTGAGTTCATTGTTAGTTCTCCTCGGGGAGGGCCGCCGCGATCGACGCTGGTGTGATGGTGATACTGAAGTCGCTGAGTTCGAAAAGCTTGAGCGCTTTGCCGTCTTCGGACAGCGCGAGATGTCCGTGAACGAAACCGGCTTCTTGAAGCTTGGTGAGGTGCATATAGAGCAGGGCGCGCGACATTCCCACGCGGCGAGCCAGTTCACTCACATGCGTTTGACCGGTCATCAACTCTGCGATGATTCGCATACGTTGCGGGCTGGCGATGGCGGCCAGGCGTTGACTCAGCGCGACCATTCGCATCACCTCCACCTGTCATAAAAACCCTACACGTGCAGCATCTGTGAGGTCAATACCGATTGCCGCTTGGCGAAACTGCTGAGCGGATGCCCGTTAGCGGGGACGTCCACCGCGACAATCCGGAGCCGCTTCGCCTATCGGTCGAGCATGCCGATGCTGTGTCGTTCGGGAAGGGTAGCCCGACACTCCTGAGGCCAATCCGCCTCCAGGCTGGTGGGCGAAGGCCGTCTCGCCGGGGAGCAATTTCGCGGTGCTGAAGCTACAGTCAAACCATGCGCATCGCCACGGATCTCGGTTGGCTCGACGCCCGGGTCGTCCCAGGGCCGCCCCGGGTGGCCGTCCTGTGGCACAGCATGTTCACCGATTCGCGCAGCTGGGACCGTGTGGTGGACGACTTTCGCAAGCAACGCACCCTGGTGCTGGTCGACGGGTGGTCCTTCGGAGCAAGCGACGACCTCGACCAGCTGGTGGACGACTTCATCGAGCGCTGTGTGCAGGGAGCTATCGCGGTCGTCTCCCAGATCCAACAGGAGTTGGCCCCGGGGCCTGTCGACTGGGTGGGCAGCGCGTGGGGAGGCCACGTCGGGTTGCAGCTGGCCGCGGTCCGGCCCGATCTGGTGCGCAGCCTGATCACGGTCAGCACTCCGGTCCAGGCAGCGAGTGCGGCGCTGCGAAGGCAGGTGGGAATGCTGCTCCCCGTCTACCGCGCCATCGGGATGCGCGGGCCGGTGCGCCAAGGGTTGATTGACGGGATGTTCACCGATCTCACCCGCCGGACAGATCCGGAGGCTGTCGACGCGCTCGTCGCCCCGATGTCC
>DAINCT010000079.1:5706-11625 GCA_036732245.1 Chloroflexota bacterium
AACACCTTCGACATCAACGCCATCCCGCTACTCAAGAAGCTTTCGCACCTGCCCATGACTTCCGATCCGTCGCATGGCACGGGACGCCGCGCGCTCGTCGCCCCGATGTCCCGAGGCAACCGGGCGGCCATCAGCCGGACCGTCCATTCCGGTGTTCTCAACAGGACGGATCTGGCTTGGGCCGCGGCACGAGTCACATGCCCGACCCTCATGATCGCCACCGACGACCGGGGCGAGTGGAGTCCCGCAGAATGCGCCAAGACCACGGCGGCGATGAAGGATGCCCGCACAGCCGTCCTCACCGGAACCCGCGCCCTCCCCTCCCTCGAATGCCCCACCGAACTCGCCGCCCTCGTTACCGACTTCTGGGCCGGGCAAGTAACCGACGAGACCGCCACCCTCAACCCGGCGTAGACATGATCAGGCGTGCTGATGCTGTGTCACACGGCAACGCTCAGTGCCGCGCTTGTATCGCGAAAGACGATCCGGCTGCGGGCCGCTTGCGCGCCGACGGGCCGAGCTCCGTGCCGCGGTGCTTATTCAGTCAGTAGCCGTTCCAAGGTTTGTAACGCTTGGCTAAAGAACACCGGATTGGTGTGTTCGTAGTAGTGCAGGCCACCAATCGCCATCTCGAAAGCCCAGCCGCGTCCGCGCTCCTGGGCCGCAACGTCGAGCCCCATTGCGGTGACGAAGGTACTGCGTGCCGGTTCCTCGAAGAGAACCCACGCAGGTTGGAGATCTGCAGCCGGATCGCCAATTGCCGGAATTCCAACATCCACCATGCCCGTGAGCACACCGTCGTTCATGAGGAAATTGCCAGGCATCGGGTCGCCATGGATGCGCAGCGGAGGGTCGATATGTGGTCGAGCCGAAAGCGCCCGCTCCCACACGGCAGTCGCCCTAACCCGATCGATGAGATGGGCTGATCGGTCAATCGACTCCCGCACCCAGGTCGTGTCGGCGAGCGGGCTTCCCCCTCGACCCACGCCATTCCACGGCCGACCGCCCGACCGCAACGACTGAATCCAACCGATAACGGTTGCGAGGTCAGTCGCGAGACGAACATCCCGAGACACTGTTAACCGGTCGAGTGATCTTCCCGGCAACCATGTCCAGAGGGACCAGACACCCGCGTACCCTTCAAACGGTTCACCGACACCAATCAGCTGTGGCACGGCGATGTCGAGAAGGTCGGTGAGAATGACCGCGTGCTCCTGTTCACCGCGAACACTCTCTCGTGCGACATCCGAATCGGTCGGCACGAGCGGCAGTCGGGCGACGACGTGCTCACCGACGCGAAACGGCGCGACAACGGTGCCGGCTGACTCGACACGCTCTACGGGGAACCCAGTAAAATCGCTGAACTGCGCCGCGATCGCAGAGGCCACATCGTCCGCGGCAAGCTCCACTTGACCCTCATGCATCACATAGTCCATCCTCACGCAGGCGGCGCCCGCAAGCGGAACGTCCATCGATCGCCCATGACCAGGTTCCAGGGGGCGAGATCGTTATGACAGATCAGCTCCTGCGTTGGCGCAGGGATGACGACATTCCAGATCGCGGTATCCCGGGGAGCGAACCCTTCGCTCGCGTCGTGGATCGCGCGAACCATCCTGCCAACTCGAGCGAGCTCTGCATGAGTCAACGAATCCGCCTGGAGCGCAAGCCGGCCGGGTACGAACTCGATCGACTGGCGCCCCTCCGCGTCTCTGCCGAAGACGGCCGGGACATCGACCCCGGCCCGCCGGACGACCTTCATGAAGTCATGGACGCCCGAAGTCGAAGGAGCCCACGCCTTCCGCACCGTGTCACCGACTCGGACGACGGAACCGCTGACGTTACCTCCGGAGAGCTGCTCCTCTTCCATCACTCAACCTTAAGGTTCGGCTCCTACCGTGGTCATCCCGATATTCGAGTCCTTTGATGCTGTCGGCGGATCAAGTGGTCTCATCGACGCTCACCTCAGACGCGCCAATTCCGGAGACCGATGGCTCCTTGGTGCCTTGATGGAAGATCAATCGCGCCCTGTGAACTGTAAGGAGCCAGATCGACGAGCGTCGAGTCCACCGATCCTCGACCCTCAGACGATAGGTCAACAGGAAGGTGGAATCGCAGAGGGTTTGTAGCTCTATCTCGCTCATGTCGACCGCGCCGTGAAAGTCATCACCGCTCTCCTCGGCGAGAGCAGCGATCGTCGCCTCTCGATCCCACAGCCGGCCCGATTGACCGATCTCTCGAAATGACGGGTGCAGGAGGGCTTCGACCGATGAACGGTCTCGTCGAACAGCGGGGTCGAGTAGCCGGCGCTCGGCGGCAAGAACAAATTCCCTCGCCTTGGGCGTCATTCTGTGGACCGCCGTGCGTTCTTCGGCTTGTGAAAACGTCGGAGGTCCACTACCTCAATGACTGGATTCCGTTCAGCTTCAACGACGAAGCCGTCCGCTTCGAAGATCGGACGAGCGGTCACGCGCGGGTCAGTCGATCCCCCCGACGACCAATCCGATCCGCTGTCCCACGACCACTCGCTATGGACGTGGGCACTGGCAGCGAGCGTAGTCATCGCACCATCCGTAGTTCAACTAGGTTGGGCTCCGCTGGATCGATGAACTCAGTGCCATCGACCACGAACCCGTTGCGTTTGTAAAACGCAATAGCTCGATGATTGCCGCGAAGCACCCACAGTTGCGCCGGATCGTCGCGGAGTACAGCGTCGAGCATCGACTGACCCAGCCCGCTGCCGTGGGCAGCTGCGAGCAAGTAGATCGAGAACAGATGCAGCGGCCGAGCAGGTGGAAACCCATGCTCGGCATCATGCCCGCGAGCCTCCCCTGAGTTCGCGAAGCCGACGGGAGCTGCGTCACGCTCTGCGACCACCATGCGCCCCGGCCGCGGCACAAGAGACAAATACCGCGTCCAAAACTGCTGACGCCGGCCGATTGCCTCCTCAGAGAAATGATGATCGGCGAGCACGCCAGAATAGGTCTCCCGCCACGCATCGACGTGCACCCGAGCTATGCCCTCAGCGTCAGCCACCGTCGCGTTGCGGACACCGTTTGAGTCCGTGTTGCTCATCCTCCGAGGCTACCGGGGCTTGGAGGCCCTTTTATGGCTGACGCCTCTGCGCGCCGATCTCTTCCATCAGCCCAGGTACTCGGCTCCTGAGGCCCACTAACGTCTCAACAGGTAGTCCATCCGCAAAGAATTCGCCGCTAGCGATCCGTATGCTCACTACCCGATCGGTGCACTCAATTCCCAGCTTCGCCCCGCGATCAGCGACAAACGGATAACCGTCCTCACCCGTAGTTTCCAGGCACGCCACGGCTACCGTTCCATGGTCCTCCTACGTCGTAGACAAGCACCCGCACGTCGCACAAGAGCGTTTCGACTGACGATTGGGTCCTCGTCGCCATCCTCGCAGGCGAGAGTCCTGATACTCGCCCGTGCCGTCGTTCGCGAGAGTCGGAAGCAGGTCGTCCGAGGAGCCCAGAGCGGGAATCGCGACACCCGCTTTACCCAGTTGAGTTTGAGGATGCCTGGTGACCGCTACCCCGCGGCGGGCTCGGACTGTCTTCGCACGAGCGAGTACATGTACATGTCGCGGCGCTCGGGTCCGACGTGCTCCCACAGTCTGAGTAGTCCTTCGCGCGCGAAACCGGCCGACTCCGCGGTACGCCACGATCCCTCGTTCCAGGGCTCGACGTAGAGTTCCAGACGCTGGACGGCAAGGCTTTGAAACGCCCAGCTGACGAGCGTTCGTAGTGCGTCCGCCGAGTACCGTCGGCCGCGATGCTGTGGCGCGATCCAGTATCCGACGCTTGCTCGCTCCTGACTCGGCTCCCGGAACGTGATCCCCACCTGGCCAACCGCGAGCCCTGACGCGTTGTCAACGACGACGAACTGAAACCCTTCGCCGTTCACCGCGCGGCTGCGTTGCCGGTCGATGTAAGCCTGCACATCGGTCGCGCAGTCTGTCGCAGGCACGGAGGTAATGAGCGGGATAAGCGGGTCGTCGACGACGGACAGCACTAGCGGCGTATCGGCGTCGCTGTACTCGCGGAGTGTCACCCGCTCCCCCGTCACCGTAGGTGTCGCTTGCTGCCCCATCTCTACAGAGTGGCACGAGAGGCCGTTGTCAGTCGTCGTGTTCAGTGTAAAAACGGGTAACGGTCTTCACCAGTAATCAGTTTTGTGACATCCGTAGTCGTCTGAACAGCCACATTGCATGTCCGCAACGGGAACCTCAAACGACGCGGAGCTTGAGACCCTGGTGGCCTGTGACAGCATGTGCCCATGTCGAACATTGAGATTTCGGAGTCGAAGATCTTCTCGCGTGCTGACCTCGTAAGCCTCTACGCGAGCGTCGGATGGGGCGCCTACGCGAGGGACCCGGATGCCCTCGTGAAGGCAGTAGAGCAGTCGTCTTACGTTGTCTCTGCCACGGACTCAGCGGAGAACCTGGTGGGCCTGATCCGGGTCATCTCCGATGACGTCTCGATTTGCTACATCCAGGATCTCCTCGTGCACCCCGACCACCAACGAGCCGGGGTCGGCAGAGCCTTGATAGAACGGGCCCTGACACGGTATGTCCACGCGCGACAGAAGGTGCTGATCACTGACGATGAGCCAGGTCAGCGGGCATTCTACGAATCGATCGGCTTCATCGAGGCGCATGATTTTGAGCCGGCGCCGCTGCGGGCGTTTGTGCAAATCAGAAGCCACTAGGCCGAAACCGTTTCCGGAATCGGACCCCCGGGCAGGACTTTGCTCAGAGAGCAGCGACTGGCCGGGTCGCGGCAGTGATCACGCGAGCCTGTAGGACGAGCCGGACGGAGTGCATATCACCAACCCTCAGCCGGACATCGGGGTGTCCGGACAGCGGATCGGATCGTGACATCGCATAGCTACTGCGCGTTGCTTCACCATCGTGAGGCGGGGGTGCCGCGTGTTGCGCGATTGGCGCGAAGCCCGCTAGTCGTCGGCCGTGGCTTCGCGTGACGACGTTGCTGGCCTACCCGCGAGCCGTGGCTTTGGCGGCGGTGCATCCGTTGAAACCACGGGGAGCGGTTTTGAATTCGGCACCGACCGCTGACTTTCGGTCAACCGCTTTGTTCCGGCCGGCGTGGGGTTTGGAGTGTCGCTCATTGCACTAGCGCTTTGGAGGTTTCGGCGAGGACGAACTCTGCACGACCGTTGGAAGGGGTTGTAGTTTTGGCACCACTTGCTGACTTTTTGTGATCGGAACTGCAACCTCGCCAGAGCCACTCGACTTGCCTTTCGTCATCACTGCCTCACTTCTTCGAAGGAGCTTTAGGGAGAGGCGCGTCCAACTTCATCGTGGGTAACGGTTAGCGGGCACTTCTGCGAGTCAGCTAGTCAGGATCGGATCGGCCGCGTGCTGGGGCGGACCATCGCCGTCGAGTCCGGCGCGCCGAAACCGAATTGCGCATACAAGCCGTGTGCATCGCCGGTGAAGAGCGTCCAACGGAACTCTGCACCGGGACCGTCATCGATCATCGTCCGGATGAGCAGCTTGCCCGCTCCATTTCCGCGGGCTCCCGATGCCACGACAACGTCCGCCAGGTACGCATCGTTCACTCCGTCAGATATAGCGCGTGCGAATCCGAGCTGGGCGCCGGTCTCATCGTCGTAGACGCCGATGAGCCGCCATGCGCCGTCGAGTTGTGCTTCAACCTGAGCTCGGGTCCTCCACCGATGCCAGTACACCTCGGTCGACAGCATCTGCCACACCCAGTCACGATCGATGCGCGACGGATCGTCGTCTGCAACCAGTCCCATGAGTTCATCCTGCCAGCCGTTGAGGACCCCTATGGACCGGCCAGAACTTCCGCGCAACAGCCCGATAGCCGATCCCTCAGCGGACGATCTCCCGTCCGGTTCAGCGCCTACTGCTGGTCGTCG
>DAINCT010000080.1:0-9009 GCA_036732245.1 Chloroflexota bacterium
CGCCGAGTGCACGAGTCTACCGGCCACGATGGTACTCGTTACGCGTCCGATCAAGTGCGCGCCCAGCAACGGGGTGTTCTTGCCGCGACTGTGCAGCGCTTCGCCGGTGACTTGCCACCGCGCGTTCGGGTCGAAAACGCACACGTCTGCCGGTGAGCCGACACCCAATGTACCGGCGTCAAGGCCGAAGACACGCGCGGGTCCACACGTGAGACGCTCCACGATGACCGCCAGACTGAGACGATGCGCTCGCCGGAGATCCAACAGAAGAGGCAAGGCTGTCTCGATCGTGGAGAAGCCGAACGCGGCGTCAACAAACGTGCCACTCTTATCTACTTGAGCATGCGGCGCATGGTCTGTCGCCACCGCCTGAATGAGGCCATCGGCCAATGCGCCGATGAGGGCCTCCAGGTCATGCTCGGATCGAAGCGGGGGATTTACCTTGCAGCACGGATGTGCGGGGGTCAGTGAGAGATCCGGATCGCCTTCCAGCAGCCGATCGGTCAGGCGCAGATGGTGTGGAGTGACTTCGGCAGTGACGTGAAGACCACGATCGCGTGCCGCCCGCAAGAGAGCAACCGTCTCGGCGCAACTCACGTGCGCGATATGAAGATTGCCTCCGACTTGTTCGAGCAGTGCGATATCTCGAGCCACCAGTGTGGCTTCGCCGGCACACGGCCACGGCGGCAGATTGAGGCGGGCGGCTCGGTGTCCGGCATTTGCCATGCCGCCTCGCACGACTGTGGGGTCCTCCTCATGCACGCTGACAACCCGGTCGAGCGTCTGGCTCCAGCCGAGAGCTTCCTCCATCACGCTGGCTTTCCACACCGGTTTCCCATCATCGGAGAATGCGACCGCGCCGGCTTCGGACAACGACCGCAGATCTGCCAATTGTTCACCCAGCAGTCCGATCGAAACAGCCGCCAACTGATGGACGTGGATGCATGCCGACCTGCGGCACTCGTCCAACACGTGTTCCAATATGCGAGGAGAATCCACCACGGGTCGCGTGTTCGCCATGGCACACACAGTAGTGAAGCCGCCGGCGGCCGCGGCGCGCGTTCCTGACTCAATCGTTTCCTTGTCAGGGAATCCGGGAAACCGGAGGTGCGTGTGGAGATCGACGAAACCAGGACACACGATCCGGCCGGTCGCATCAATCACCTGCGCGTCAGCCGGTGCCGGCGCACCTGAGGGTACGATATGTGCGATGCGGCCGTTTTCCACAAGGACATCGGCGAGCCGATCTATTCCCGCCGAAGGATCGATGACGCGGCCCGAGCGTAAGAGGAGAGGCGGTGGGGCGAGTATCATCGACTCAGCGTACCCGACCGCGCTGCAAGACCCGAATCAGCCAAGGGAGCGGAATAAGTGAGGTTGCGCTTCTCTGCCGCTACGGAGCGGGCCGCAGCGGTCGGCAAATCTACTTACCGGCCAGAGGCCGCTTGCCGTGATTCGCTTTCTTCATACGCAGCTTCTTGAGCTTGCGACGCCGTGTACTTGCCATGATTTCTCCCATGTCGGCGAACCTGGACCTCGCCCTGTGCCCAACTGAGGCACATCACCTCAAGAAAAGAGGGCTAAAAGCGCACGGAAAGGTGCGCGTTTTGCCCGCAGCACATGTTAGCACGAGCGTTGTCTCACAGTCGTACTTTCGAACACGAGTTGAAATCGTGGCGTTCGCCGCCCGCGTCGATAGGGGGTTATCCGCTAACATCGCAATCATCCACGACTGTCAGCCGCACAGGTGATCGCATGATTCGGGGACCGCTGAAGATACTGAGGATCGAAGCCATCCTGAGAGGCGCGTCCCGACGAGCGCCCGCCGGACTTTGGATCAACGTAGTAGGGCTCGAACATGAACCATTCACCGTCCTGGGACTCGGTCTGGTCGTTGAAGGGAGACAGGAAGTTGTGTGGGCCAACGCTCCCTCAAAGTTTCTGCGACGTCGGGGCTGGACGGTCAGCCGGAAGCGGCCGCTCAGCGTCTGTTTCCCGCTCGACGAACTGGAGCTTCCGACATTCTCACCCCACGGAGAACTCGTGAACCCAGGAGTTGGTGTTGAAAGCGTGGTCGTAAGGCTCTCCACCGGCATCGAGATACGACAGCGCATCTTCCATGTGGCGCACGAGTCGAAACGAACCAGACGTTTCCTGCCGGGCTTCGGGCGCGATAACAACGCCTCCCAGTAGCCCGCAGAAGTCCCGACGGCCACTCTTCGTTCGCGCACCCGCCGACGAATCCCAATCGAAGCATGCACGAAACGAACCCTTCGCCCTGCTTCAATTCGGTTCTTCCCGTCGTCCCTGGTCGTACTCTTCATCCGGGTAGACTGAAGGTCCGCCTTCAGGTGGGCAGAAAAGTGACCGAGAAATGTCATCTTTATCTCATGTAATCATCATGTTGGACGCGTACAGTGGGACTGTGGGCAAGTCCGGTCGGCCGGATCCTCGCGCACTGAGGACCGGAGCAGCCGTCGGTACATGCTTCAATAGGGTAGGACCGCACCCACAGGAACATAATCATGCTCCGACTTGACTCTGCTCGCGCCTTACGTCTCTCGGTGGCCGTTATAGTCCTCGGACTGGTCTCGCCGGCCGGAGGAGAATTAGACTCCCGAGCATACGCGGCGGGTCAGAGCGCGACGACACGCCCAGTGACGGGCAAACTACAGAGTGCAACCAAGCACTCTCTCATGCTCGTGCAGGCGGGTAGCAAGAAACTGACTTCCGTTCTCTTGAACGCAAAGACGCAGTACATCGTGAAAGGAAAGCGGGTCGCTAAACCGCCAGTCTTCACGCGCGGCTCACTGATAAGCGTGGTGACGGCGGTGACGAAAGGCTCTTACACCGCGCAGATCGTCGTGGTCAGCCCGCCGCCACCGACCCCGGGGGTCTCGACCGGACCACCCGCGAGCAGTTCGGTACCCGGGCCATCTCCAACAACCTTATTTAAGGGAGCGGTGACGCTCACCTCGCCGGTGTCGGTCACGCTCCAAACGTCCGCCGGTACGGAGACGATCAAGCTAACGTCGGCGACGCGTTACGTGGTCGAAGGTAAGCCAACCTCGCTCAAGCCCATCCTGCATGCCGGCGAAAAAGTGGCGATCACGGGCGTACAAACGCATGGGGTGTTCGTGGGCGAGGTCTTCACGGTCGTTTAAGAGGAATCGACTCCACCTGCCGCGTGCCCGAGCGCGATGCGCGCAGGTGGTCGTTCGCACAGATCTACGGAGACGCCGCCGAGAGCCGTACCTGGTCATAACATGCACTGCAATACACGGGACGGTCGGTGCGTGGCAAAAAGGGGACCTGGGTTTGCACTCCGCAGCGATCGCATATCGCGGGAAAGAACTCGCGCGGACGCGCAGCGGCGACCCGGCCACCACTTTCACGGGCCCTTTTCGCCGCGGCCCGGCACGTCGGACAACGGGTGGGAGAATTGGTGAGATGCTTCGACTCGTAAAAGTCTTGCTCGCCCGCCGTCCAGACGAAACTATTTCCACAGTCCCGACATTGCAACGTCTGATCCACGTATGACGACTGCATGCTCTCCCTCTCCTCGGTAGCCCGGTCGACGGTCGAGTTTGCCTGCGAAAATGGCTCAAACCGGAGAAATTATACCGCGGAAAGCTTCAATTGGCAAGTCGCTCCCCGGCGAATTCTCAGGCCACGTTCAGTCATCGAGCCGTATACTCAGTAGGCAGTTTTCCGGAGGACCGGAGGGTGGAGGAACGACAGGATCGCACCGCAGATACAGGACTGGATCTCAATTTTTCTAGGCATCATCGTGGAAGCCACGCCGTTCCTGCTGCTGGGCGTGGTGGTGTCCGCGCTGGTCCAGGTATTCGTGACGGAAGACGCATTGCTGCGGTTCGTCCCAAAAAACCCGATTCTCTCGCTTGTGCCGGCGATTGGCGTGGGCATGCTGATGCCCGTCTGTGAGTGCGGAAACGTCGCGGTCGCCCGCCGCTTTCTGGCGAAGGGCGTCCCGGTCTCAGCCTGCGTTACTTTCCTGCTGGCGGCACCCATCTTGAATCCAGTCGCACTCATTGCCACTGCGACTGCTTTTCGCTACGAGCCCTCGATGGTTTGGCTCCGGGGTGGACTTGCCTTCGCGGTGGCGGCACTGGTGGGACTGATGATCGGTCGGTGGGGGCGTGGCGAGGAACTGCTCGCCTCCGGGCTGCATCGGGATCATGACCACGATCACCACCACGACCACAGTCACTCTCAGCACGACTCGACACGGGCGCAGGGTGGAGTGCGCGGCCTGGTTGACAAACTCGGTCAGGTCTCGCAGCAGGCTGGGAACGAGTTCATGACCATGATGCAAGTGCTGGTGATCGGTGCCTCCGTGGCGGCCGCGACGCAAGTTTTGATACCTCGTTCCTCGATTACGGGTATCGGGGCCGGAGTCGTGTTCTCTATCGTTGCGATGATGAGCCTGGCATTTGTGTTGTCGATCTGTTCCACCGTGGATGCGTTTTTTGCTCTTTCCTACTCGAACATCTTCCCGACCCCGGCGTTGTTGGCCTTTCTCGTCTTTGGACCGATGGTCTCGATGAAGTCCGTCGGCATGATGCTTACCGCGTTCAAACCACGGGTTGTTTTTGCGATGGTTGCAGTGACAATCGAACTTATATTCGTTTCGGCCCTGCTTCTGAACCTGAAGGGAGCCTTCGCGTGACCGTCCGCCTGGAGCGCTCCCGGCCTCGCACCTCCACCTGGTCCGTCGACCTGAGACCGTTCCTACCGTCATTCCTGCTCGGCGGTTACGGGGTCTTTATTCTGTCACTCTTCGCCCGGGGCGTCATGACCTGGTACATCAACCCCGGCTACGTCTGGTCGACCACCCTGGCCGGAGCGGTGTTGTGCGGAATTGGCGCAGTTGGACTGGGCCGCCGCCAGTCCCCGACCTGTGAGAGCTGTGGCACAAACTGCGATTGCGGCTGCGGAGATTCGTCACCGCGGGTATGGACCTACGCGCTGCTATCACTACCCTTATTTCTCGCCCTCATTTTTCCGCCACGAGGACTCGCCGCCTTCTCAGCCAATGAACGCGGTCCGCAAATCGCCGGCATCAGCGCAGTGCACGGCATCAATGCCGTGAAGCGCGTCAGTCTCTCCGTCGACACCCGGTCATTCAGCATGCAGGACTGGGTCGGCGCGTTGTCGGCTGACCCAAACCCCCGTGATTACAAAGGAAAGCCGGTGCTTGTTTCGGGAATGATCTTGCACGCATCAGCGAGCGTGCCGGCCGGGTACATCATGGTAATGCGCTATCTCGTCACCTGCTGCATCGCGGATGCCCGGCCCGTGGGAGTGATCGTGAAGGATACGTCGCACGGCGCACTGCAAGACAGCCAATGGGTGACGGTGACCGGGACGATGGGATCCGCCAACGAAGGCGGTCAGTTGGTGACTGTGGTCAAGCCCACCCGGATCCTACGTGTCAAAAGCGGTAATCCGTACATTTATTAGCGGTAGACCATCAGTCGCTCGGCCGGCTCAGGTTCACGTAATTTTCGAAGCGCCCTGGCCTCGAGTTGGCGCACGCGTTCACGCGTGAGGCCGAGGCTTCGCCCCACTTCATCCAGGGTGTGGGGTCGCTCGTCGTCTCCCAGACCGTAACGCAATCGCAGAATTTCCTTTTCGCGCGGCTGCAGCGTGTCCAGGACGCTCAAGACTTCGGCTTTCATCACCCGTTCGGCGACCGTCTGTTCCGGCTGCATGGCGAGCCGATCCTCCACGAATCCTGCCATGTCCTCATCTCCTTCATCGCCCACCGGTCGGTGGATGGAGAGTGGCTCGGGTAGAGCATTCAGCAGCCGCTGCAAATCGTCCACGGAAATGTTCATGCCGGCCGCGAGTTCGGCATTCGTGGGGGCACGTTTCAGCTCGCGCGACAACTCTTCCCAGCAGTTGTTCATGCCCCTCACGCGATCCTGGATATGGACAGGCAATCTGATCGTGCGCGCTTTGTCGGCAATGGCCCGCGTAATCGCCTGACGGATCCACCAGGTTGCGTAGGTGGAGAATCGGAATCCGCGGCGCCAGTCATACTTTTGCACGGCACGTATGAGTCCGAAGTTCCCTTCCTGTATCAAGTCCAGAATAGGGAGACCACGGTTCAGATATCGCTTCGCCACGTGAACGACCAGGCGAAGGTTTGACTGGATCAGCGTTTGCACGGCATCCTCGTCGCCGGCCTCCGCTCGTTGAGCCAACTCGATCTCTTGTTTTGCATTCAGGAGAGGGGCACGGGATATCTCACGCAGGTACTGTCGAACAACATCCGTCACCTGATTCGCTTCGGCCGAGGACAGTTTGTCGAGGTCCTCGTCCAGCGCATCGTTTTCCGCGGCGGCGACCGGCTCCGATGTCACTTCGACCCCCTCGTGCTTCAGGTGATCGGTGACCTCCTGCATGACATCAACGTCGCTTGCCGCCTCCGGTATCAAGGCGATGATATCCGCCTCGGTCAGATGACCTTGCTCCTCTGCCTGGTCCAGGAGCAATTGAAATGGATCCGGAGCAGCGCTGTTCATGTGAGCCTCTGTTCCTTGCACCCGTGGCGTCGTGCGATCAATGGGTGGCGCGGCACGACACCTGTGATTCTCTCACTACGCTGGGGCGCAAGATATATGCCATTTCTTGTCTTTCCACTGTAGCGAACGCCGGCCGGCACTCCCAGCGTGGAAACAGGAAGGGGACCTCCGCTCTTCAGTCTCCGTGGAGGGTGAGATCCAGGGGCCCGCGGTTTTACCAGTTCAGTCGATCAAACGGCGCGCCTCATCGGCACGTTCGAGGAGGAACGGCCGGATCGCTGCCCGACGTTCGGCCAACTCCTCCCACGTGTGGCCGTAGTTCCGCAGGATCTCCGGCCGCCGTGCCTCGTCGGGCACGGTGGCGCCCACGGCATTAAAGGAATTTCGGAGGGCCGCGTGGATGCTGTAAGCCAGGCGCACCAATCGCGGGTCGCCGTGCCAGCCCACCTCGCGCAGGCCGGTCAGGTAGCCCTCGAATAGTGCGTCATCGAGCGCCGGGAGTTGGGCGGGCGTCACATCAAAGAAAGCACTAGCCACCGAGAGCGTCTGCCCGACTTCCTCCCCGACAGCGTAGCGACCAGCATACTCCCAGTCAATTCCAACCGTGTCTTCCGGACTGCCAGGCCGACCCCGCGCGAATAAGTTCCGGCGGATGGCATCACCGTGGCAGAACGTCTGCGGCAGCCCTTCCAGCACGGTGCACATTGCGTCTCGCTCCGTCCAGAGCTGCAGGATGGCATCCACTACTGATCGCGGCCACCAGTGCTGGACCTCCGGGTTGTCCGGAGCAGCCGCGATCCGCGCCACGAGCGATGCATGGTGCTCCACCCAACTGCGCAGCCGCCGTCCACCGAGCCAGGCTACGCGCGGAAGCCGCCGTTCGTGCAGATACGTGCCGTTGAATCGGCCCAGATGCTGCGCCGCTAGCGCCCAACGCTCGAGAGGCCACAGGCGATCGGTATTCTCCTGGACGTGTTCCAGCCACAGCCGGATTTCACCGTTCCCCAGCTCCTCACACCCATAGCAACGAGGCGCGCTCATGCCTACAGGCAGACTTTCTAGGAGACCGGAGCGGTAGAGCAACCACTCCCGTTTCCAGTAGTGGATGTCCGCCGGATCATCACGCGCGGCCACGGGTGCAAAACCCTTGGCGATGAGGCTCCATGGCCGCTCGCTCCGGCCGATGTATGCGACGCCCCGAAGCAGGATCAGCGATCGCGCAGTGCTGTACGCTCCGGCCCCTCCTATCAATGGGACGGCGTCCCAGGCCCCGAGATCTATGTCGTGTTCGCCGAGAACGGTCCGGACTAACGCCTTCAACTGCTCCGACGACACATCCAATATTCGTTCATCCACGTCGCGCACTCCCGGCCCGGGACGAGCCAGTCGCCCGCAGAGCCTACTTATTGTGCTTGCGGACGATGTTCGGTATGTCGGCGCTCGGCCCTATCCGCCTTCAGTTCGGCTCCGCGTTACACCGAACATCGATGATGACGCACGCCACCGCGGAGCGCATGTCTCGAGTGATATACTCTCGGCATGTCCGAATTCGCAAGTCCGACCGATCTTACATTCAACCGCGGATTGATCGCCGATCCTGAGGCCCTTGCCCGCGAGGCGAACGCTGCATCGTGGCTGTTTCTGTGCGGAGAAGAGTTTGCGTCGATGGAAGGCGGCATGTCATACGCCGACGTCCAGGCGGCGGTCGAGGAGTCAGCCAACATCGTGTCCGATCCGCCTCGGGTACTGGACATGGACCTGGCGCGCCGGCACGTCGCGGCGCTCGACTCTTTGCCAAGACCAACCCTCGTGACATGTCGCACGGGTCCCCGTTCCTCCGCCCTCGTCTACCTGTATGCCGGCCTCAGAGCCGGTGCCACGGCTGACCAAGTGCTGGCGCGGGCGGAAGCTGATCACGCGCCTTTTGTCCAGACGGACGGTCTCAAGGCGTGGGTCACCGAGGGCCTCGAACAACTTTCCTGATTTCGACCCGGGGTCGTCGATCGGCGACCAATCGAGATGTCTGCCCCTCGACTAACTGGGTCAAAGATCGCCCGTCACGGGAAGTGCACGAATCGTCCGTTGCGCACTATTTGAACCGTGGGCTCCAGGTTCGCCTCGCGATTCGCGGTCATGGAGAACTGACCGGTGGCTGAAAGGACCGACGGCACATGATTCAGAGTTGCCAGGGCCGCGCGCAGTGCCCGCCGATTGGCGGTCGTATTCGCGTGCCGCAAGGCCGTCGCCACGGTGTAAACGCCGTCGTAGCCCTGAGCGGCAAAGACGTCGGGAGCGTGGCGATACCGCGTGCGGAATGCAGCTCTGAAATGACGGTTCCGGGCTTGCGCGCCCGTGGGATCGAAGATCGTTCCAACGATGACGCCGTCAGCCGCAAGACCGGCCCCTTGGATAATCGCAGGTGTATTCAGGCCATTAGCGCCAATGACGGGCGTGGTCG
>DAINCT010000080.1:9109-11509 GCA_036732245.1 Chloroflexota bacterium
GGCCAACTGTAGGAGGGAACGCCGGGTAAGACGCGATTCCGGACTGAAGGCCATCGTATATCTCCCCTCGTGTGCCCTCTTGCACGGGGTCGAGGGTGTCTTAACCCAACAATGAATGTGCACACATCTGGCGCCCTCGAAACCCCTGCCGCCATGATACGGAATGGTTGCCGGCTCACGCCCGATGGGCTCCGCCGACCAATCGCGCTCTTCGGTGCCATGCGCTGCGCTAGTGGCGCGACAGCAGTGCCTGGAATGGATCCTGCCCACCATCTCGATACCCAACCTGGAATGGGACTTAGGTCCGAACGCCGGTATGCTCAAGGAGAGGTTCATTGGGGAGCCAAGCGGGGCCAAAGCGGAGGGAGAGAAAGTCAGATCGCCATGAGAACCCGTGATCGTGAATGGGACTGGCAAAGTGCCCTGTTCCCGCCGCTGACCATCCTGGCCTGGATAGCCGTGATCGTCATCGGCGGCTGGCTGCTCGGACACTTTGTCAAAACGATCCTCACGCTGGTCCTGGCCGGAATAGTCGCATTTGCCCTGACCCCACTCGTGCGCTGGCTTTCTAAATACATGCCACGATCGATGGCCATCGCGCTCGCGTACGTCGTCGGTTTTTCAGTCATTCTGGGACTGTTGGGGTTTGTCATTCTGACGGCATCGGCGCAGGTGACGAATCTGGTCCAAAATCTCCCCCACTACACCAAGGACGCACACGCGCTGCAGCCTCAGATCGTCAGACTTCTCAAGCCGTTCGGTGTCACCAACGCGAGTTACGTGCACGCCGAGCACCAGCTGACGAGCTACCTGCAAACTGTCGGGACCAGGGTGGCAGCTCAATCGGTCGACATCGCAACCACCGTACTTGGGACCGTCATTGATATCGTGCTCGTGCTCATCCTGAGCGTGTACTTCACGGCGAACGGTCCCAAGCTGTCGAGCTGGCTACGGCGGCAAACGCCCCTCACACAGCGGCGCCATACCGAGCTCCTGATTGCCATCGTGAATCAGGTCGTAGGCGGATACATCAGGGGCCAGCTCACGCTCGCAGCGCTTATTGGCGTATTGGTAGGCGTAGGTATGCTCGTGCTGCATGTGCCATACGCCGTATTGCTGGGTGTTCTGGCCTTCTTCATGGAATTCATCCCGGTGATCGGCGTCTTGATATCTGGTGCCGTCTGTGTGGTAATTGCTCTCTTCCAGGGCTGGGTCGTAGCAGTAATCGTCCTGGGTTATTTCGTGGTGGTGCACGTGATCGAAGGTGACGTGGTCGGCCCTAGAATCGTGGGCCATGCCGTGGGCATCCATCCGGCCACCGCGCTCATCGCCCTGGTAGCCGGCACGGAACTTTTCGGGATTTGGGGTGCACTATTTGGAGCTCCGCTGGCGGGGCTCATTCAAACGATCGCCACCGCGGCATACCACGAACTCCGCGGCGCCGACCCGAAAGCAGTGCTCGAAGCAGTCGTCCAGAACCAAAAGGACAAGTTCGACGGTGACGGCTCGGCGGAAGAGACCGGCACCGCCGCCGGAGCGACGACTTAGCGGATTCGAATACCTCGTTCCTACCCTGCATCATGCTGGGTAAGCGAAGGAACCACCGCCAAACATGACCATTTTCGCACTCGATTCGATTCGCAATGCCGTCGTCGAGCCAGGGATGGAGCCGCTACTAGAGTCCGTTCGGGCAGATGTCGCCGCTTCCCGGTGGAAGGAAGACGCACATGTCGGTGACCTGTCCGATGTTCTGGATGCTTTCGACGTCAGCCGACCGCGACTCAACGTCATCGCCTCCATGCTCTCGGACCTGGGTGGGAAGCACGGCGCTGATATCAGCACCGGTCTCGGGTTCGTGCCGGTCGTCCTGCGGCGACTCGGTCTGAACCTGGTCGCCACCGAGCACGATCGCGAGATGGGCCTGCTCGCGCGCACCGGGGGAGAGATTCTTCCGTACTCCATAGGAGTCTCGCCGCCGCCAATCAGAGCGGGGTCGCTTGACTTTCTCGTGTTTTCGGAGGTGCTCGAACATCTCAATCTTTCCCCGGTGCGCGTTGTGGTCGAACTGGCCACGCTTCTGTCGGACGGAGGCCGGTTCATCCTCACCACCCCGAATATCGCCCGCCTGCAACATATCGAACTGCTGGCAGCGGGGGAGAACTTCCTTGAGCCGTTCGATGAGGATTTTCCGACAGACCGTCCCGCCACCGATTTCATCGAGCATGTGCGGGAGTACAGCGTGCGTGAGGTGGTCGAGGCAGTCGAAGCGGCGGGCCTGGGCGTCGATCAGGTGGTCATGACCGGCTGGGGCGATGGCGGTTACTCATCCGTACCCAACCCGTACTCCAATGAAATTATCGTGCTGCAGGCGACCAAGTAATCTTGAGTGTGCCGGCCATC
>DAINCT010000081.1:0-11474 GCA_036732245.1 Chloroflexota bacterium
CGGTTGCTCCGCTCGCTCCCCACGCTCCCCACTCCACCCACGCTGCGATCCTCCGTGCTGCAGCGCATCCATACCTCGCCCGAAACCGCAGCGCCCTGGTATCGCCCGCGGCCGGCCCTGATGGCCCCGCTGGCAGCGGCGGCGGTCCTCGCACTGGTAGCCGTCGCCTGGATCGGGACCTCACGCCTCGCCGCACAGCACGGGACTCAGAACGCATCGTCGGCAAAGTCCGCAACCCCCACTGCGAAAGCCGGTGATTATTCAGCCGGCAACCAGATCCCGTCTTCCCCCCTCGTGCCGGCCACCGGACGTGCGGACACACGCAAAGGACCGTCCGTCGCGCATCCCATCCATCATCCGTCACGCGCTCGCAACAGGGCAGGAGCGTCGAGACCAGGCAGCACGCCCCTGACTCTTGCTCCTGCCCGCACTCTTCCTAGCCCCTTCTACGGCGGAGCGCGACTCACAGCCACGCCGGTCTCATACAGCCCGGGCGCTTCCGTTGCCGCCGGTGTGCCGACCGTCTCCAGCCATCCGACTCCGATCCGGCTCGCGGCCACACGGCCTGCACGGAGACATGCGTCGCCTCCTCGCCCTGGCGCCAGTGCCGCCTCTCAGGCGCAGCCGACTTTACCGCCCACCTCCGGCCCGGTCGTGATCGCCGTTGGCCCGCCGTCCACGACTCCGCCTCCCGCCAGACCGTTCGCGCCTATTCGGGGCACGCCATCACCGGTTGCCGCGGTCCAAACACCCATCGTGGTGGTCACACCATCGGTGATCGACACTCCCGTGCCGATCATTCCTGACACGCCAACTCCCTCGACCATCGCGAGCGTCCGCGCCGGCGCCGTCACGCCCACTCCCACGCCCACGCCTACCCCTCAGCCGTAGCCGAGTCGACCATGGAACGCGCTTCTCGATTCATTGACGAAATCCCCCAATAGGGTGATAATGCAGGTGTAGGGCAGCCGCACGGTGCACTGCACGCCCCTCCCTCGTGCCCCTGGCTTGCACACTTCTCGATTCGTGAGATGCCATGATTCCGCACGTGGAGCGCTCGCGGCCACCGGGCAGAAATGACCCATGTCCGTGTGGAAGCGGCAAGAAATACAAACGGTGTTGCCTCCTGGATGAGGCGCTGCCGACCCCCGTCCGTCACGTGGACGACGTGATGATGGAGGTGTACGCGGCAGACCGACTCGAAGATTCGGACGGTGCTGTTCGTATTCTCGAAGAGGCTCGCCACACTCTGCAGGCTTCCGAGCTGGATCGCATGCTGGTGGAGCGGTATCTCTCGCTTCCTCCGGATGAAGCCGAGCGCTGCCTCCGGCAGTGGTGGGAACAGGAGCATGACCGGTTCAGCGGCGGCGGGCTCGCACAGATCCTCTCCGCGCAGGGCCGTAAGACTGAAGCTCTCCAGATTCTGGGCGAAAGTCAGGGCGCGGATGCCTGGCCGGATTACTGGCGTCTGCTCGGCGTCCTGCGCGACGAAGAAGGCGACACCCAGGCGGCCGTCGCCGCCATGGAACTGTACACCCGTATCTGTCCCCAAGAATCGGCCGCCTGGATGCAACTGGCCGATATGCAGCAACGTGCCGGACAAAACGACCGAGCGCTGGTCTCTTTGCGACGTGCGGGCGACGCCGCGCCGGATCGCATCCAGCCACGCGTGCTGCGCGCCCGCCTGCTGGCCGATGAAGGCCGCTGGCGAGAAGTCCGCGACTTCGCCGAAATGTTGCTCGAGGAAGAGTATACCGACGCGGAACCGGACACGCTGTACGACCTGCGCAACCTGCTGGGCCAGGCATACTTCGTTCTAGGTGACTTTGTGGGGGCGCGCGCCGCCTGGGAAAACCTCTGCGGGGAACGCCCCGACGATACCGAAACCTGCTACCACCTGGCGCATCTGGAAAAACTGGCCGGTCGCCACCGGCGCGCTCTGATCGTGCTGGATCGGTACCCATCCAGCGAACCGGAGCTTCGGGTGCTCGACATTCGGCTAGCCTCTTTGCTGGCACTGCAAGAGTACGACGAGGCGGCCGAGACGGCTCGCATTATGGACGAGATCGACCCGGCAATCCCCCTTTCGCCCCTGGTGGAAGCGGCCCAGGCCGTAGCGCATAAGGAATATGTTTGGGCATTGCAGATTCTCGAGGGGCCGCCTCCCCACCGCCATCGGGATGCCTGGTACGGACTCCGGCTCGATAGTCTGGCTCATCTCGGGTCGTGGAACGAGGTACTGCCCGCACTTAAAGCCATTGATACGCCGGACGACGGCATTCTGGTCAGCGCGGCCCTCGCCGCACTGGCCGCCAACAAGTTCGATCTCGCCGAACGGCTGATTGGCGAGATCGACGACCAACAATCGATCGAGGCTCGCTCGCTCAGCGGCCTCGTCGGGCCGCTGCGACAGTATCGCCGTGCGGCGGAGGTACGCCGGCAACAACAGGTCGACCAGGCGGAAAAGCAGCGTCGTGCCCTGGAGAGTCGCGATCTGCGACGCCGCGTGGGCGAGCTGCAACGTCAAAACGATACGCTCAGTGCCGCTCTCACACAATCGGAAGCGGCGATCAAGCGCCTGCTCGAACTGGTTGGCGTGTCCTCCTCCCTCGAGACTCCGCTCGACTGGGAAGCACACCTCCAGGATGTCTCGGCGCGCGCCCATCGCGATGCCGTGCAACAGGAACGCCGCCAGGCCGAAGATCGCCTTCGCGTCATGCTGGGGGACTCTTCGTGGGACCACCTGTCGGAAAGCGTCCGCACATCACTGCGTGAGGGTGAGCGTCTATTCTTGTCGCGGGACGAAGTCGGCCACGACTACGGCAGTGCCCTGATGGGTTACGCGCGCGGTCTGGAGAGCGCTTTCAAGGAAGCGATCTTTGCGCCCGCGCGCACCGCGTGGCAACGCGAGCCGGGCGCAACCGCCCGCCTGCAAGACGAAGGTCACGATCCCTCGTTGGGCCCATTCGTGCGCTACCTGCTCCAGGGCGGACACCTCACACTCGGCAGCATGGCGGCTGCCCTCGAGCGCATGGGAGACGTCCGTCGTCAGGGTATCGCCATCACCCTGCTGCGACGGGTCATCGGTATTCATCCGAGTGATGAGCGTGCCCTGTACGACTGGACACGCACGGCGGGTCGCCTGGGGCTTGCCGCGGATGCCCGCAACCGGCCGGCCCACGCCGCAACCGTGAGCTGGGACGAGGTGCAGGAATTCCGCGACCTGGTGCTCGGTACGGACGGCCTGCTCCGCGCGCTGGGAGAATTCTAAAGCCGGGGCAGAGAGAACACATCCCGTCTGCTACAGTCTGTTAGGGAGACCTAACAACATGGCGTCACCGGTCACTGAAGAATATCTCGAAACCATTTACAACATGACGATGGAAGGCGACCCTGTGATCAGCGCGCGCCTGGCCGATAAGTTCAGGGTGTCTCGTCCCACGGTTACCGAAACCATCCGTCGCCTGGTGTCCGATGGCTACGCGACGCAGAACGACGACAAGACGATCGTGCTCACCCCCGTCGGCGCGGAGTTGACGGAACAGGTACTGCGCCGGCATCGGTTGGCCGAACGTCTGCTATTTGACGTGATAGGACTTGATCCGATCGAGGCGCACGAACAGGCGCACACCCTCGAGCATGGCATGAGCGACGATTTGGCACGTCGCATTTCCGAACGCCTGGGGAATCCACAGACCTGTCCCCACGGAAATCCCATCCCCGGCAACGCCCCGAGCGGTCTCGCATTTCTCAAGGAGCAACAAGCCTATCGACTGTCTCAGGCGCCGCCCGACGGATTGGTGCGAGTCGTGCTGATTTCAGAGGTGGTCGAAGATGAATCCGAGGTCCTGCGACGGCTCGCCGACAAGGGCGTCTACCCCAATGCAGTACTCACGGTCGTGGCGAGCGACCGTGCATCGGACGTGAGCTTCGACCTCGCGGGCGAACGGCGGGCCTTGCCGATCGACCTCGCGGCCAAGATCTGGGTCGCCGATGTGCACGCGGGGCGAGATGGTGAGAGTTCGTGAGTACCGGTCAGATGATTTTTCTCGGCGCGATCGCCGGGTTCACCATCTTTCTCGGGCTCCCCATCGCCCGAATCAAGAATCCACCTCGCACGCTCCAGGGATTTCTCAACGCGGTATCGACGGGGATCCTCTTCTTCCTGCTGTACGACGTCCTATCCAAGGCGATCGAACCGGTTAACTCCGCGCTGACTCATCGCTACATCGGATCCTTTGTAGTGAATCTGATCGTGCTGATCGCCGGGCTGACGGTGGGCCTGCTGGCACTCGTCTTCTTCGAGCAACGGTTCCTGCGCCGTGAGCCCGGATCGGCTCCCAGTGGGACATCGCTCGGCTACATGATCGCGTCCGGCATCGGCATGCACAACTTTTCGGAGGGTCTGGCGATCGGTCAAGCCGCGTCGACCGGCGCCATCCAACTTGCCGTGCTCCTGATCGTGGGATTCGGTTTGCACAACATGACTGAAGGCTTTGGCATCTCGGCTCCCCTGGCCGGCAGCGCCTCCTGGCGCTTCATCGGGCTCGCGGGGCTGATCGGCGGCGGCCCTACATTTCTCGGAACGCTGCTCGGCATCAGCTTCCAGGCGGATTTCGTGTATGTGCTGTTTCTGTCGCTGGCAGCCGGCTCGATCATTTACGTGCTGAGCCAGCTACTACCGCTAATCCGCCGTGCCCAGATGCAGCAACTGGTGATGACCGGTCTGGTGATCGGCTTCACTATCGCCTACGGCACGGACCTGGTGCTGGTCGCCACCGGCGCCTGAGCTTAGTTCCGCAGATCGATCGTTGCGCGGTCGGCTACATCAGAAGCCGCTACTCCGCGATGACGATGCTCAAGCTGTGCACTTCGCGGTGTGAATGCACGCATTCGTAGTAGTGCACGCGCGTTCCACCGCCCAGACGGCCGATTCCTCGATACACCATCACGCTGTCGCAGTCCGGACAGCGAGACGACAGTCCCGGCTCGCCTTCCGGGCAGTCCGGACATTCGCTTTCGATCTCGAGCAGGCGAGACAACGTTGAGTGGAATGCACGCGGGGGGTGATGAATAACAGTGGGTTCCATGGAGTTCATTCAACTTAGTATGACTGATTCGCTCGGGTTTGCAAACGGGTACGGAACATCCGGGCGGCCTATAATTCTTGTGGAGGCAGTACAGTGACGCTCGAACCAGTGGTGGGATTTCCGGCTCGACGCAGCCACCCGGAGAACGACCGTGCTCGGCGGAAGGTCGTGCTCTTCTGATTCGCGTGCTGTTGTTGTTGGGGGCGTTGATCGTCGGAGTCGCCCTCGTAGCCACGCATGGCGTCCGGGGCGTCGCGGTGCTGGTCGTGCTGCTGTTGTTGATGAGTGCGCGGCGCAGCGGGCCCTGGACCATGGTGGAGCGGGCGTTGGTGCAACTCACCGGCTCACGCAAGCGCGCCGCAATTCTGGCAATGTCGGTCGTCACCGTCGTGGTGCTGGCCGTGGACGTCTACTCGCTACTTCGCGGGTAAACCGCGACGTTCCAGCGTCTTACGACGCGGAGCGGGCCAATGCCCCATTTGCAGCCGTGGAACGGGCTGCCTCGATCTCCATATGCTGTTCCAACGCGGCATGGAGTGCCGTGATGCCGGCTTGCGATTCAATCGGGCCCGGTCGTGCCACAGTCAGACGCTGAAATGCCAATCCAGGCCACAGCACGGCCTTCCACCGCTTCTGTCCGAGCATGACTATTTCGAAGGCGACGCAGAGCGCGGGCAGCGGTACGGCGACCGTCACGATGTAGCCCACCCAACCGGCCAGCAGAGACCCCACCACCATGCCGGGAACCATCAGCACCATGGCGAGGGTCGCCAGGTTGGTCCCGCAGCGCGGGTGATACAGCGTGCGCGTGACGGCGTTCTCGACCGTAAGGTCAAGCCCGGCTTCGTAGGCGGCGATAGCCTGATGCTCCCCACCATGGAAACGCCAGATACGCCCGAATCGAGGGAACAGTCGCGTCAAGGCGATTATCGCAAAAAACAGAATCAACTGGAGCAGCGACGACACCACGGCATGCCAGACCGTGGAGAGGTTGGCCAATACGACATTGATGAGCGTGGAGACGATACCGATCGCGATGGCAGCTCCCAGGACGGGCACCGGAATGCGCCCCTGACCAGGCTTCCAACCCCGCACCACCAGCGCCATTTGGCCGACAAGCTTCGGTACAATGCGCACGAAAGGAACTTTATCAAGTCGTGACGGCTTCCGCTCGGGAAGTGCAAACGACTCCACCTGGAAACTACCGTCGGTCTGGGCGCGAGCGATTGCGACAGCCAATGGGGTCAACATCATGACGCCGTCCGGCAAGGCGGACCCACCGACGCGGATCCCTTGAACGAGATGCTGAGACATGCTTAGTGAACCTTACTCAGTGAACTTTGGACTACCTTATCAGTCGCGACAGCTTATGTCTATAGGGCAAACGAACCAGCGGAGAGGGTCGAAAGAGGAAGTATGAACGTACTACAGTTGGATACCAATGCAGATGGAGGCCATCAATCATGAAGAAGATTCTACTGACGAGCTGGCTGACAGACACGCTGTTCGCCCGCCTGCCGTTCCTTGAAAAGAAAGCTCCGTGGTACCGCCGTTACCGTCTTACGACTTCGCCCTGGGTCCCGGCTGCCTTGATTGCGCCATTAGCGCTCTTCCTATTGATTGAAGGAATTCGGCAGTATGTGACATCCCCATCGGACGAATCGGAACGGCAGTAAGCCCCAAACACTTCCTAACGATGTCGCTCTGTGATCCGGCCGCGCAGGGCGGCGTAGGGCGATACTTCGACGGAGACACGGTCACCCGGTAGAATACGCACGGTCCGGGTCTGCAGGCTCGTCGCCACATGGCCCAGAATCTTCCGGCCGTCATCCAACTCCACCGAATACATGGCATTTGGTAGAGCCTCGCGCACGGTCCCCTGTAATGCGCTGTTCGGTGAGCGCCGAGACGGCGAAGCACCTTCACTGGATTCGCGGTCGCGCGGTCCGCGGTCGCCGGGCAGGGTCAAGCGCGTTGCTCCCGCAGTCAGAATAGGTGATTGTAACAATGAACATCGTACCTTCTGTCGGGAATCCGCACGGCCGGGACTGGATGGGGCTCAAGTGGTCGGCCTGGATGCCGCTCATGGCAGCTCACCCGCTCGCTCTGGCGCAGCTTCCCGCAGCTCCGGGGGTATACCGGATTCGCCGGGCAGACTCGACGGGCGAGATGCTCTGGACTGGGTGGGCGCATGCAGGGATTCGGGTAACAGTCGAGCGCCTCGCGCGCCAGGTCCACATGCCGCTCGAGCCCTATGACGATCCAACCGGGCCCGCGCTCACCCTCTGGAAGGCACGTGTCCGTGAGATGGCGAGCTTTCAGGTATCGGGTGCACAGGTGGACCCGTCTAGCGACGTGGTTGCGACTCTCGTGCACGAAATTGCGAAATGGACACGAAACAAGACAGTGCCCTCGAACGACGGGTAGTATGGGAAGGTTTCGTCCTGATCAAAGAAGTTCGGACATACAAGGTGCTATACAGGAGGTGGTATAAAGAGGTAAGACAGACGAAGTCACTCGCTCCCTCATTCAACACTCAAGTCATGAAGATCCAAAGACTACCTACCATTACGGAGGATGGACGTTATGGAAGGGCAAGACGAACAAGGTGTCACATTCGTGACGCTGTATGCACGAATCGTGCATGAATTGTCGAAGAACCCGCGCATGGCACAGGAGTCCCTGGCCCGACGGTTGGACGTGACGATGCGCACGGTTCAGCGGCACTTAACCGAACTCGAACGCGAGGGGTATATTCACGTCGCGCGTGAGCGCAAGCCTTATACCTACGAGATCGCCTGGGACCGTCGTCTCCCCTACTTCGACCAGTTGACGGTTGGGATGTTTCGGCCGGAGTCTCTCGAGAATCTCGCGAACGCACGCTCACGCACCTAAAGAAGCTCACAATCGGGTAACCAGAAGAGGAGCGATCGGTACCAAGCCGATCGCTCCTTTTGCTTGATCCATAGTTCGAAGGTCCCGTCACCGTTCCATTTACAGCGGGCGTGGTGTCGCGAAGCGACACGGGAGACTCCGTCGCCCTCGATCTCATCAAGCGGTGTTGCTTCCAGACGATGAGATCGACCATGTGCGGTGTCCTGCGTAAATACACCGAGAACTGTCTGCGTCATATCACTGATGTCAATACACCGTGTACCGAGTACCGTGGACGGTAACAAAGTACGGAGGGTGAAATGAGAAAGCTCGCGGTGATCCTGGGTGTGGCCGGACTCCTTGCGGTGTCTTCCGGTTTCAAAGATTCGGTAACCCTTGCACAAACCGGCGGCACGATCACGGACAGCGCTCAGCTTGCTCTACCCGCGTCCGCGTTCCTCAGTGACTACAAACAGAGTGCCAGTGAAGGCTGGCCGGCATCGAAAGCGGACAGTTCGACTTTTGCCGGCATGCATCAGAAGCCCTATAGCGCGCTCGGCCTGCAGGGCGCATGGTATCAGTACGCGGCGAAATTCATAACTGTGGACCTCGGGTCCACGATTCTCGTGTCCCCTCTCGAGGTCGGATACCTCGGGACCTATTACATGGACACGGCAGCAGCCTCCAATGCATACGCGGATATTGGAGTCAACTCGACGTTGTCCAACCCTGCCGCGTGTTCCTTCGGTACACGTTGTACCACGTACAAAGTGGCACTGGTCTATAACGGAGTGACCTACATAGGGATGGTCCGCGTCATCCAGCAAGGGAACGCCCTGGCAGAGATCCGCACCGATACAGCCCAATTTACGGCGGACAATGTCCAGGCAATCACATATGTGACAAATCTCGACCTGGCGTCGCAGGCGTTTGTCTCACTCGTGGGCGGAAGCCAGGCGACGGATACACCGCTCAGCACCCCGACCAGCACGCCAGCACCTCCTACGCTAACCCCCACTTCCGTACCTCCGACCTCAACGCCCACCCCGACTGCAACTGCCACGAGCACTCCGACCCAAACCCCCATACCTCTGTTCGTGCACGTCAGCCTCAAACACAAGACCGTCAAAATCGGCACGAAACAAACGGTGGCCGTCACAACCCTGGCAGGAGCGCATGTCTCCGTAACCGTTGCCTTCCCAGATGGTTCAAAGAAGCACCACTCCGGTACCGCGGATGCAGCCGGCACACATACGTGGACGTATTCGCAGCCTGCGCCCCACAAAGCCGTATCGAAGCGAACCGTAAAGGTTGCAGTAACCGTGACCGACGGAAACAGCATGTCGATGACGTCGACAGCGACCTACGCTGCCGGGCCGTGAACGGTTGATCTGCAAGGTACCCGGAGGTGTCGGACCGAACCTCGAGGCTGGGTTCGGTCCGACATCTCGGCGCGGCATGATCTCACCGAAGCACAGGTTTAACGAAAGGCCGAAGCAACCTCCCGCGCGAAGCGATCCTGCAAACTCGTGTCGTATCCGTTGCGCGGGATCGATACGATGAAGTAGTCGATTCCCGCGTCCACGTATGGCTGTAGGCGCTCCTGTACCCGTTCCGGCGTGCCCACGATCGTGTTCCGCGCGTACTCTTCGTACGATTGATTGCCGCGCGCCAGAGCCGTTTCCTGCTCGGCGGAGGCATCGCTCTCTATCAGATGAACGGTCGTACCGGTCGATTTGATGATCTCGTCGTAGTTTCGCCCGACGTCATCGCAGTGGCGCTGCAACACCTCGAGTTTATGACGGACGGTTTCCACATTTCCGCCAATATTGCAGGCATCACCCCATCGCGCTACCAGCTTGAGGGTTACCTGTTCCCCGCCGCCGCCGATCCACAGCGGGGGATGCGGTTTCTGCACGCCTTTCGGCTCGTTGATGGCGCGGTCGATGGAGTAGTACTTACCGGTAAAAATCGGGTAATCCTCCGTCCACATGCGGTGCACGATTTCGACCGATTCACGGAACCGGCCCATGCGCTCCCGGGTGTCCGGGAACCCGTATCCATAAGCCCGCCATTCATGCTCATACCAACCGGCGCCCAGGCCTACATAGAGCCGACCGTGACTAGCCACGTCGACCGTCGACGCGATTTTGGCAAGCAATGCCGGGTTGCGATACCCGTTGCAGGTCACCATCTGGCCGACCTTGACCCGCGAAGTGTCGCGCGCCAGGGTGGCCGTAATAGTCCAGCATTCGAATGTGGTTTCCATCTCGGGAGTCGGCACGGTGTGAAAGTGGTCGAACACCCAGATGGAGTCCCATCCGGCCTCGGCATCGGCCGCCAGCGCAGCTCTCGTCATCGCTTCATACTGTTCGATCGGGTCATCGATTTCGACCAGATCCATGCGCCATCCCTGCGGCACAAAGACGCCAAAACGCACGGTCATCGTTCCTCCTCTTTCCACCCGTTCATCACCTGTCAGGAATGCGGCGGGACCACTTTCCCCTCCCTTGACTGTACACAAACGCATACCACCGGCCAGTTGCGCGCTGCCACGTTTGCCTAACCCAGCGTCAAAGGGTAAAGGTTGAAGCGGGGCCAGAGGGCTCCGCACACGCCGCACATCCATCGATTACAACAAAGGGAGCGCCATGGCACGCCAGGTTGATTTTTCCGAGATCACTATCGGGACCGAGATACCATTCAACGAAGACATTCAGCTACCGGACGGCACGGAAGGACACTTCCATCTGGAGAATCCGGTCGTGGATAACGACGGCGTCGTGATTGGGTTCGTCGTCTCATTCCACGAGGAAGGGGATGAAGAAGACGAGCTACACGGACACGGCGGCCACGATCACGACCATTCTTAGAAGGCCGCGCCCGGATCTGGTCCTTCCGTCAGGAGTCCAGATCCAGGCGCCGCTCCACTCGTGCGCAAATTCCGTGGACCTGAGCCTTGGAAGCCTTCCAATCCTCACCAGCCAGAGTATCCGCGCGCGCCAGGCGACCAAGGGCTCGCTCGAGCTCGACGCAATTGTCGAGCGCCTCGTAGACCTCGCTTAGATCGGAGATCCGATTCAGGTCACTCATCCGAGCCTCATCCATACTTGACTCCTCCCGGCACTGGTGCGCTGAGTACATACAACCAGCATGGGTAGTCACTGCCTAGGTCCAAACTGCCGGAATGTAATGGAGGCTTTGGTCCCGCGGTCACGATTTCGAAGCTCTGTAGACATGAGGACCGATCGTCACCCGGGACCGGAAGGCATCAGACCTCGACCGGCGCCTCTTCCCATCTCTCCGAGTCGCAATGCGACAGGCGAAGCGCCGGTTCGACCGGCACTTCGCTTGCGTGTTGACCGCGACGGTTTAGGTCGTGCCGAGGGCGTTGACGACGTCCTGGAACAGGTTCACAAGGTACGGACCAATCAAGATAATGATGGCGATTGCGACGATCGAGATCAGCGCTGCGAGCAACGCGTACTCGATCATGTCCTGCCCCTCTTC
>DAINCT010000082.1:0-11377 GCA_036732245.1 Chloroflexota bacterium
CTACGCCGAAATGTTCGACAGGAGTGCCATCCTGCAATTGTTGTCGAACAGGAGCGTTGGAATGGACGGCGGTAATGTCGGGATCGCGCTGGAGCGCCTCGAAGACGCCACCGGCGCGGGTCGCGACTCCTTCCAGCACTATCGTGTCAGCGTGTGCCTGGATTGATGTCAGATGGGCATCGGTCGGCAGCGCTCGGGCAACGGACGAGATTACGGAAGACCAGCGAGGTGTAGTCGAATTCAGTGTCGCGATCATCGATGCACGTGCGTCGAGTCCCCCGATGTCCGATCGCAGAGCCAAAGCGCGGGCAACCTCCGATCGGATGGCAGCGCGCTCGCCGACCGTTGCCCGCAACTCTCTCTTGGCACCCCAGAGCATTAGGCCGCCGGCGATGATCACCAATGCTGCCGCAATCCCCGCGAGTTGCCACGCGAGACGTTGTGATGCTGTGCGAGACGCTGCGTACATTCGCTCCGGATACAAACCCGGACCGACACCGGCCGCGGCGTACATCGCTGATAGAGTTCCAACATCCATTGTGCTCGTCGGAGTGCTTGGCAACACCGAGATTCCTGCCTCCGACAGATTCGCGCCCCATTCATTGTATCGCTCGGCCGATCCGAGAATCGCGCACGCACGAGGAGGTCCGCCGTTCGCGTAAAGACCGATCGCACGCAGCACCTGATCGAATGGTGCGTTTGCGTCCACACGACGGACTATTTCCGGTCGTGCTCCGTCGACATGAATGATCTCGGTTACATCGTCCTGGCACACGATTATCGCGGATTTCGATCGTCCGAGCGATGGCCACATGTTCGTCGCTGCGCCGACCCACGACGCGTACGCACAGTCGAGCGACTCGATCTCGCATCCCACTGCCGCGATTGCTGTCTGAACGGCATCGACCAATCGCGCCGAAGCAGACGTTGCGAATATCGGAACGGGTGACGACTGCCTAGTCGGCAGCTTAAGCGCGCCGACTACGCGAGGAGACCTGTCCGTCGGGAAATAACGAAACGCGTCACGCGCCAACACTTGCCTGTATTCTGCCTCACTCAGGCGAGGAAGCATGACGTGGCGCCCCAAAGCGAGAGGCGGCAGGAAAACCACATTCGCGGCCGCTGGATTCTCACGTCCCAGGTGCGGGCAATCCCGGAGGGCGGCACTGATTGTCTCCTCGAGATCTGTAGTCGCGTCGAGAAGACTGTGGCCGAGCCCTGCCGACCAGGGAGAAAAAGAATTCTCTCGAGATCTCCCGTCCGCCAGCGAGGTCACGTACACTCTTTGCGCGCCGATCGCAACGCCCACTCGGCGGCCTTTGGAGAGTCGCGAGACCACCGCAGCCTTTAGTGAAGGTAGTGAAGGTGCGGCGTTTCTCATGAGGCTTGCCTGAACGCGACGACGCCCATGCTGCCAGCTTTGACGACGAGAGCATCGATCCACTTGTGGACCGGACTTCCGTCGGTCCAGCCTTCACTGCGAACATCAAGCTCCCGCGTTTCGAATGCAGCGAGCGGCAGAATCTCGGGCATCGTAGCCGTGAGGACGGCACGGGCTCCGCTCGACAGCTGAAGCGAAAGCTCCTGCAAACTGTGGATCGGTTGCGGCGAGCTGCGCGTCAGTAGTAGCACGGCGACAGTTTCCTCCGTCATCCCCGGCAGTGCGAGCAGAACCGTACGCGGCGCTGCATTCAAGTTGATCTGACCTGTCCCGACGAGCGTGAGAAACGGTCGCACTCGGGTGAAGATCTCGCCGGTCACGCCATTGACGTACCGCAACTCTTCCAGACGGGAGAATTTGCCGTTCGCTGGTAGAACCGCCGAGCCCATTCGGAGGTAGTCATCTGCCTCGGCGCCATGCAATCGATGCAGGTTGTCGCTGTCGCGCCAGTCCATGATCGACTCGGCGATGTCGGTTGCGAGTCGGGCATCGATAGGTAAGGCGATGAAGAGCCGCTCGAGCTCGTCCTCGGATGCAAGGTTGAGATTGACTGATGCGCCGGCATCGCGAATGGAAACATGGTACCGCTCGTCACCCAGTCGGGCTGTGTCCAGGAGGACCAGATCCGCCGAGTGCCACGGATCCCCTGGCACTGCCGGGATTTGCTGCGACAATCCGACATCGCCAGTGATCAAGCGCGCCAGCCTGCTGCGAGCGTGCTCCAACCCTGCTTCGGCTGCTGCGCGTCCGCGGTCTTCGTCGAGGCTGTTAGCGGCGCTCAATCGACGGGTGCGCGCGTGGAGACTGATGCCCGCTCCGACAGCTGCGAACGCAACCAGCAGCCACAGTGCGGCGATCAATGCAAATCCTCGCCGCTCGCGGGTCACACTCTTGAAGTGTGGACGCATGCTACTGAACGCTCCCGAGAGGCACGACGATGGATGGCCGAAGCAGCGACGGGAGGCTGTCGGGCGGATTGCTCGAGACGGTCATTCTAACGCCCGACGGTAGAACGGTGGTCGACACCCAGCTCTCGAGCCACGCGCGCTTTCCGAACAGACCCGACAAGTAACGAATGTCGAGTCCCGTTGCGTGCGGGTCGATTTCGATGCGACGGGCCGCACCGCCCTTTCGGTCGGCGAGAGTGACTGTGAGGCCCCGCTCCGGCGTTTTGTCGTCGCGGTCGATGTACACATGTACGATCGTTTCGTCGGACCCGAGCGGTGTTGGGGCGTTGGTAACGAAAGTGAGCGCATCGTCCGGCCTGTCCTCGTCCACGCCATGGAGTCCTTCGAACGTTGCATCACCCTCGATAGTCAGGCGTGCGCCACGCAGCCAACCAACGAGCATCCGCCGTTTCGCCGCCGCGCTGGCAACCGCATCGGTCGCCGTCATCACACGCGTGCGATGATCGACCATCACCGAGAGGGCGCCGTAGCCGAAGGACATCACCAATCCTGTGATTGTGAGCGCGACCAGCAGCTCGATCAGCGTCAACCCTCGACGATTCACGGTGATCTCACAGGCGCAACGGGCCGGTACATTCGAGTGGCGAGTGCATACGTGCCATTGGGTCCGGTCACGTGCACCGTCGCATCGAACAGGTCGGCCTCGTTTACTACTCGAGTGACCGTTGTTGTCCACTCGTAGCCGTCGAAGGGCGGCTCGAATTTGCCACCCTTGCTTGTGTCCGGCAGTGAGAGAAGATCTTCCGCTGGAACCAGCTCGACCATCGCGATCCGACTCTCGGCCAGCGACGCCGCCTCGAGTGCCGTGCGCGAGGTTTCGGCGGTACGCAGCTCCGTCGCGAAGGCGGATAGAGTTGCGACGGATGTCATCCCAACGATGATGACGGCGACCACAACCTCCATGAGCGTGAAGGCCGCGCGTTCGGTTGCGCGAACGGATGCGTTAATGGATTTCTGCGCGCGCATCGCCCGTCCATTGGTTCAAGGTGATTACAGCCGCGCGCGAATCCAGTCGCATCTCGATCGGCGGACCTGATGCTGCACCGGACGGCGCGAAGACAAATCGCGAGCGCGGCTCTTCGGATGAGAGAGTCGCCCCCGACGCGAGCTCGATTGGTCCATACGATACGAGTGAATCGGGACGGTTCGTGTTAATGATCGTGGCCCAATAACGCGCGTTCTCTGCGTCTACGACGAGCGTCACGTTTTGGCCACGCTCTATGGCGGTCTGTCGCGAGCGCTGCATCAGCGTCGTGAGCGCGTTCGCGGAGGTCGTGAGCGCATCATCGGGGTTCGATCGAAGTGCCGGAACCGTGACCGCGCTCACAATCGCGAGAATCACGATTACGATCAGCATCTCGACCAGAGTGAATCCGTCGCGTGCGACGAGGATTTTTCTCATCGGAAGCTCCCGGCGTTGATTCCGTAGATCGCCTGCAAGAGGGACAGGGCAACCAGTCCCACGATCCCGCCGAAGATCACGATCATCAACGGCTCGGCGATGGCAACCAGTCGCTGGAGAGCGCGCTGAGTCGATTGCTCGAAGATCTCGGCCGCCTTATCGAGAAATTCCTGGAGCTGGCCTGCCTCCTCACCGACTGCGACAAGTTGACCGAGCAAAGGAGGAAATAAATCTCCCTCGGCCAATGCCCCATGAAGCGAAGCGCCTTCCCGTACGCGTGTGCGTATCCGCAGAACTTCATCCTGCGCGAGCGGGTCGCCCAGGGAGTGAATCGTATCGTCGAGCGCGTTGAGAAGCGGGGAGCCTCCGTATAGCAGGACGCCTACGAGTCGGGCGAAGCGGGAAGCGAGGACGTGTCTACGAAATGTGCCAAGCGCTGGCGCGCGCATCAGCATCTTCGCGTAAGCGCGCGATCCTTCTGGCGTCTTCAGAGCCCACGCGACGGCTCCTACCACAACCACCGGAATCGCGAGAAAGAGCGGCCAGAATCTGCGTGCTGCTGCCGAAAAGCCGAGGAGAAGCACCGTGGAGGGGGGGAGCGTGGCACCAGTGCCCTGAAGCAATTCGGCAAAGCGCGGAAGGACAAACAGCAGAAGCACGGTGACGGCGATTCCACCCGCGACACCGAGGAGGATCGGATAGATCGCTGCGGAGAGAAGCTTGTTGCGCAGCTCCTCGTCGCGTTCGAGCTGTGAGGAGAGTCGCGCAAAGGCGCCAGGAAGATCGCCGCTACGCTCACCGGCGCGGATGACACCCACGTAAATCGGTGAGAAGAAAGTCGGGTGATCCGCCAGCGCGGTGGCCATGGTGTCGCCTCGCTCGACGCGAGTTCGCACGGCCGCAAGCGCAGTTGCGAGCTCGCCGCTGGTGGTGTTTGCGACGGCTGACAACGATCGAGAGAGAGGAAGACCTGCCGGGAGCAGAGCCGCCATCGCTCGCGTCATCTCGAGCACGCCCGCGGAGCGGCGAACCCGAAAGTTGCCCTTCGTGGATTCGGCTGCGGTTTGCCCCGCGGCCACATCGAGAACGATGAGGCCTCGCGTGCCGAGCGCTGACGTGAGCGCCTTGGCGCTACTCGCGTCCTCGCGTCCACGAATTCTTTTGCCCGCCGGAGTGACAGCGTGATAGGTGAAAGCGGCCACGACGGGTGCCCTCCTTCCCTACTTCCAGCTTACGATATCGGCGTTTTCGCCTTCGCCACCCGGTTGGCCATCTGCGCCATACGAGAGGAGGTCGTATCCGGTCGGGTTCACTTCACCCGGCGCTTTATATAGGTAGGGGTGGCGCCACGGGTCGAGCGGAACCGCTTTTCTGAGGTACGGGCCGCGCCAGTTCAGCGCGGATTCGTCGCTGGGCTTTGCATTAAGAGCTTCTAGGCCAAGCGCGGTCGCAGGATACTTGCCGTTGTCGAGGCGATAGGCATCGAGCGCAGCGCCAAGCATTTCGATCTGCGAGCGCGCCGTCGCGTCTTTCGCAGCACCGACATTTTGGAAAATGTTGGGCGCAACGAGCGACGCGAGGATGGCGATCACTACGATCACCACCAGGATCTCAATGAGAGTAAATCCACGTCGGTTCACCACCATACTAGTTACTTCCTTACCGGCTTGACTGGATTCGGCTTGCGTTGGGACGAAACGATGGTTTTTGGGTCAACTGCCCGTGCTTCAAGATACAAGTCCGTGCGCTCGTGCGTTTGTGTCAGATCTCAGCGGCTACTGCGGTGACGATCCAGGTGATTAGGGCGAGACTCATTCGACCTGCGCTTGGGTCGGCTCCGCGCTGACGTTGACGGGCGGCGACCGCTCGTCGCTAGCTGACATCGAGCGGTCGCTACGTCGCAGCGTTACTACGCTGAAGGAGGAATCAACCGTCAGCAAGTTGAAGTGAATCCAAGTTGGTCGTGGCTTGAGATATCCGGCCCACCGGGCGTGGTCCTCAAGGCCAAATAAATCCGAGCGGCTTACCCGGATTGTGTCAGGAATCTCGTATCTTACACGTCCGTCGTCGACAAAGAGCACATCGCCCGCGATGGAACATCCTAACTCAGTTACGAGCCGCCGCCGCGCGGTTGCCCAGAGTTCGCTCGTTTTCATGGCACTCGGTAGAGGTTGAAGAGGTCGATCTGCTCAGAGTTACGTAATACGATCTCACTGCTTCCAGGCAAACCGTTGTTGAATCCTGAATAAGGCCGCTCACCCGGCGCAAGGAGGCGATCAAACTCCGAAGCCGGAATCCGTGATTCGATGATGCCGGGATCAGTCATAGGATCGACGCGACCCGGCCCTATTGCATCCTGTGCTGCCTCCAGGTCCCGGGTCACCCATGTCGGGGTGCGAGCTGCGTCAAGTCCGTCCTCGGCTATGGCTGTTGCGTCACTGATACTCCCGTGAAACACGGACAGCGTTTCCTCACCCGCTTCTGCAGCCACCGCTTCCCCGGCTGCCGCGTCCGCAGCGAGAGCTCCACCGAGTGCAAGTCCAGCTGCGAGGCCAGCTGCCTCGCCGCCTTTGTACCACGACGAGCAGCGGTCGACGACATCATCAGCATCAATTGCCTTCCGAGCAAGTCTTGTTAGCCCGCCCGTAAGGAGATCGCCGAATCCCGCAGAGAATTGCGCCGCTGCGTTCAGTGCTCCATGCGCCGGCCAGAGTCCACTCGGGTCTGAGACATTAACAGGGTCGTCGCCAACGTAACGGTATGCATTGGCTCCCCCACCGAATCCGAGAGGATCCTTGGTAGTCCATCGTCCAGACTCGGCGTCGTAGTCTCGGGCGCCAAAACGAACCAGGCCCGTTGTCTCGTCGTATAATCCGCCCGCAAAACCGAATGGCTGGAATCCAGGATTCGTGTTTTGTGTGACCCGACCCCAAGCGTCGTAGTCCAGTCGCTGCGCTATCGCACCCGTCGTGCAATTGACAACGAGTCGGACGCTTCCTATGTGATCGGTAATCAGAGCGTAGGTCACTCCGCTCTTCACCATGTAACCGGGTACGGTGCGACCGATCCCATACACGAACTGACTCACGACGTTGTTTTGCCCATCGAGCTCGGCCACCGGCGAAAGCTTGTCGGAGTATAAGAAGCCCTGCACCAAGGCTCCGTTTACCTTGCGACCGACGCGTCGACCGGTGGGGTCAAGCACGTACTCGATCGATGTTCCGGTCGGCAGCGTAATTCTTAGGAGCGAGCCAGCTGGATCGTATTGGTATTTAGTCGTGTCGGTCCCGGCGATCTTTAAGCGAAGCTCGCCGTTCGCGGTATAGGAGTATCTCGTTGTCCCGTGAGAAAGCAGACGGTCCTGGGCATCGTAGGTCGATGTAATCGTTCCGGTCGGACCCGTTTCGTGAAGCCAGTTACCATTGGCGTCGTAATCGTACGTCGCCACCAAGATCCCGCCTTCACGAACTTCGGTGAGCCTACCAGTGCTGTTATAGGAGTAGCTGAGCGAACGTGATGTCCCCTGGACCGTCTCGGTGAGCGCGCTGATGCGATCGAGGGAATCTGGCGTATAGGTCGCTGCGAAGAACGGGGTGGCCGAGAATTGAGCGTCGGTTCGCGAGACATTGCCTAGACTGTCAACAGCCCAAGTCCTTGCGACTCCGCCGATGGTGGCCGCCGTCGGAATGCCCGTTTGGGCATTCCGGGTTAGCGTCATCGCCCCAATGCTGGTCAGAAGACCGTCTGCGTCGTAATGATGGTCAACTGGGTTAGCGCCGTTGATGGTGACGCTGCTTATACGAGCGTCAGCGTCGTAAGCGACAGCAACCGAACCCTGAACTTGACCACTCAATGACGCTGTCAGGGCCAGCGCACCATCGTAACCATACGACAGGACACTTCCATTACTCGAGTTCGTAAGGCTTGAAACTCGCCCGCCGACCGCGTTGTAGCTGATCGATCTGGTGCCGTCTGGCATCAAAACAGAGGCTAGGCGCCCGCCCGCATCATAGCCAAAGGTCGTAGCAGTGCCATCGCTGCGGTTGGCGACGTTGAGTCTTTGATCGTTGTCGTAGCTATAGCGGACCACACCGGAATCACCTCCGATCGAAGGAGGCAGATACGCGTCGTTCAGATCAGCGGGTGTGAAGGTAAAGCTATGACCACCGCTCTCAGGCGGGACAACCGAGGTCAGGTTTCCATTGTTGTCGTACGCATATGTCGCTTCCCGGCCGTCAGCGTAACGGGCGCGTGTCAACCGTCCCGCCAAGTCGTACGTGTAGCTGACAGAATCGCCCAGTGGCGCAGCAATCTTGGCGAGCCTTCCCTGCGCGTCGTAGGTATAGCGAATGTCCCGACCGCCTCGCGACGCCACGGATAGTCGCCCGCGCGGATCGTACGAATAGGTTGTGGCGGCCAGGCCAGAAGACTGGGTGCGAACTAAGTGCCCTGCCGCGTCGAAGTAAGCGGCCGACGTGCGACCTTCGGGACTGCGGGATACCACGCTACGATCAGACTTGGTAAACGTGCTCGTGTAGACGTGTCCGTTAATAATCGTCGAGTCGATCTGACTGATGACGCTCAGACGATCACGCGGGTCCTGAAGCTGCACGGTGCGACGTCGCGTGATAGTCGACCTCACTCCGCCTGGGGTCACGGCAGTAGCTGACTGAGAAACCTGAGCTTGCATCCCGAGGCGCGGGTCTGCACCCGTTGCAACCGTTGTAATCGTGCCATCGGGTGCTGTTAGCGTGACTGTTCCGTTGGGACCGCTCAAGGAGCTCGTCGCCAGTCCAGAACCGTCGATAGACGTGCGCTGTACTCCGCCATTGGAGAATCGAGTCGTGCTCTGAGTAGTCGATCTTCCCATAGCCGTTGTCACTGTAACAGCTGATGACGAGTCGGTTACAGTGCGCGCCAAAGTTTTGAACCCTCCAGCGGCGTTGTCGTCGCGAATCAGCAAGCCGTTGCCGTCGTACGTGAATTGATGAAGGTTGTTATTGCGGTCGGTGAAAGTCTTGAGCAACCCGTCGGGATCGTAGGTGAGAAGAGTCGCCGGCTCGCCCGGTCGCTTAACGCTGACGAGATATTTTCCGGAGTTGAGAGTCAGCTCCGTCCGTTGCCCGAAAGGAGCAACGATTGCGGTCGGCGCACCTGTACCATCGCGTTCGACACGTACCACGTTTCCATCGACATCGGTGATCGTCGACAGCAATCCTGCGGCGTCATACGCAAAATCATAGATCGTATGGCCAAGTAGCGCGTCGAGAGTACGTAAGTGCCTACCATCGACGTTGAACACGTAAAGCTGGCTGCCATCCTCGGACGCGACTAGCACGTCACTGACATCCAGAGCAGGCATCGGCTTATCTATCCGCCGCGCAACAGCATCGATCATGTAGAGTCGTCCATCGGGACCGAAGTCCAATCCCCTGGGAGAGACGCTCGTCGCGGTCGCCCGTTGGCCCCCGTCGGTGACACAATTCACGGGCGCGGGGGCTGGAATGCATCCGGCTACAAGCCTCAGCACTCCTTTCTGATCTACGTGGCCGACGTATCCGATCTCGCCGAAGTAAAGGGTTCCGTCAGGTCCGATTACGGGCCGCGCGTACTGGGTATGTATGACCGCGTCTGTTGCGAGCCTACCATTACCCAGTCCGGCGAAGCTTCCATAGAAGGCACCGCTTCCGGCGAAACGTCTTATGATGCCGTCCGCGCCGATCCGGTAGATGATCGAGCTGATGCCACCTCTGAACTCCAGGTTTGAAAGGAAGAGACTTCCGTCGGGTCCAACGGCGATTCCGGTTAAACTGTGGAAAACCGCAGTCGCGCTCGCTGGCTTGCCTTCCGCGCACGTATAGCTGGCGACGGTGCCGGGACATTGGGCACTGGTGGCGTAGCTGCCGTTGCCCACGATGCGCGTGATAATACCATCCGCGCCGACACGGAAGACACTCGTGCCGCCGTCAATGACGTATAACGTCCCGTCCTTCGCGAGCGCGAAATCGGATACACATATCTTCGCCTGGATTGCGGGAATCCCCGTGCGGACCGAATCGGAGGAGCACGTGCCGTTCCCCACAACGCTAGTGATTATTCCGTTCTTGTCGACGCGTCGAATTCTCCCGGCGCCAGTGTAATCGAGGAAATAGACGCTGTTGTCGGAACCGACCGCGAGTTGCGGCCCCGCCGGCAAAATTCCCGCTGAGGTCGCGGATATTCCGTCACCATTGTACTGCTGGGTCCCGTTGCCAGCTATGTGCTCCAGAGTCCCACCGGCGTTTACGCGCCAGATTTTATTTGTAGAGAGGTCAGCCAGGTACATGCTTCCGTCACTGCCCAAACCCACGCCTTCCATATCGAAGTACACGTCCGAGGCACGGGCACCAGGCTCTGCGTGATTCACGCAATGGTAGGTGTCGTCATACCCGGTACACGCGACGCCAGCTAAAGTCGTCGTAACCACTGGCAGCTCGCCGCCCGCGCGCTTGGTGCCGTTCCCCAGGTACAAAATCCTACCCTCAGGATCGAATGAGTGGTGTACATCCAGACTCCACCCGCCGAGAGTCGAACCCGAGGTCCCGCGCGAGCCAAGCGTTATATCCATTTCCTGCCACATAGTGACTTCGTTGCGGGATCTATCGCCCGAGACTGGCGTGTTGCCCCAGCCACCAAAACTGCTGCCACCCGATCCAGCTGGTTGCGGATCGGCATACACGGGCGGATACACGTATCCGATTCTGATGTGCGCTTGCTGCACTCCCTGAACAGTGCGGCCGAAAAGGTCCTTTCCGTCCCAGACGAAGTGGACGCTCTGATTTGGCTGGGCCGAGAACGACTGGATGGTATCCTGCCCAGCGATGCGCACTTCCAAGTCGATCCGTAACACACCCGGTGGCAGCGAATCCGCGCCTAGTGGGATGTCGGTCTGGTAGGCGTCTTTGTATCCAGGAGTTCCGTCGCTCACGTAGTTAAGGCCGAGAGACGTGCCGGCAACGGCGAGCCGCTCGCCGAGAGTCTGCCGCTCGCAGCCAATGATCGAGCCCTTGCCCGGGCAATCCTTGTTCGATGGTTTCTTCTTATCGGGATTCTCGACTTTGGGGGGCTTCGCTCCCGGTGGGAACGTAACCGGCCAGTTGCAGTCCCAAGGCGTAAAGTGGGTTACCTGAATGCGCCAAAGTGTTTTTCCGGCCTGGTATAGCTCTGCGAGTTTCGCGAGCTCAGCGTCGTCAATTCCGAGCGCAGCCAATGCTGCGGGAGACGCGGCGCTACCAGATCCATCGACATCGAGAACAGCTTGCCCATTCGTGATCGACAAGATCTTGACGACTCGCCCATCCTGTGAGCCGATCCACGCTGCCTTCGCCCGATCGTAAAAGCCTACGGGAACCTTAATTCCCGTGGGAAAGTTCAGGAAATTGTCGATGTACACAGGAACCGGACGATCGAACACCACCCCGGTGGCTCCAGCGGCGATTGCCTCATCAGAGCTCAGCTCGACCGCGTAGGTATAGGCACTAGAGCCAGGGAGTGCTCCAGGCATCGCCGACGGGCCGGTTGGCCCGA
>DAINCT010000083.1:0-11327 GCA_036732245.1 Chloroflexota bacterium
TCAGCTGACGGACGAGCCAGGTGTTCCGAAGGCGACGGACACGGATCGTGGGGCTGCCCGGAGGCGTGGAGGAGCGTGCAACGAACGCACTCACGATGTCGTTGTCCGCTCGGGTGCGCTTCGGGAGGAAGAGGAACGCGCCGGCCGGTATCTTCCGGACCGCCTTGGCGAGCCGCTTCTCGTATTTCGCAACGACCACGACGTGTCGTACTCGATCCCCATCCACGACCTCGATGGTGACGAGGCCGTTCTCGCTGACGGTGATCGATTCGGCGCGCAGCAGGGCAATCTCGCCGGAACTAAGCCCAGCGCCGGCACCCAGGGCGATGAGCGTGTTCGCGGCCTGACGCATGTACGGTGTCCCCTGCCCGGCCGCCCACCGACCAAGCGCCACGAGCTCCTCGGCGTTGTAGGGCTCATCCATTGATCGGGCGTTCAACGGCAATGCTCGGCGCGGGTTCTTCTCCGGGTTGACAGCCTCGGCAACCCGGAAGATCCACGCCCGATAGTTGCGAAGCGTGCCATCCGTCAGAGGGCTTCCATCGTCGCGACGAGGAGCTGCCGAACGGATGTATTCCTCGATCAACTCGCGGTCGAATACGACAGTGGCATCCAGCGGGCACCCGACGACGAATACCGCCCAGTAGACGAAGCGCATGCATGGTCGCAGCAGGGTCTCCACCGAGTATTGGGTCTGCGGCAGCGCCAAGACCACCGCGTCCTCAACGAAAGTCCGGATCTTCTGGATGTCCCCGGCCGGCAGCGCAGGGACGTAGTCCGCCAACTTCCTGGCCGTGGCCGCGGACATCTCCCCGCGGATCACCTTCATCGCCTCGCGGGCGTCATCGTGGACACTGCCCCTGCCCAGCGTCATCCGCGCCGCCGCGATCCGGGGATCATCGCTACAGTCTCCGAAGCGAAGCAGCTCGGCCGCGCTGTCGTACGTCACGCCGGACGCGTCGCGCCGGCCGTGCAACGCCTGTGACGCAAAGACAGTTTGCTTCTCGTCGATCACGAGAGAGAGGTTGGAAATGGACTTGGCAGAGGTGCGCAGTGAAGTATTCATCGATGTTCCTGTGCGCGGCATAAATAAGCGGCTGGACAAGAAAATCAGTGCAATCTCTGTATAAATGAATTAGAAATGAACCAAGGTGGTGCTTTATTCCGCTTGACTGGTGCATACTCGCTACGATTGACGGATGCCCAGACCACCTAAATCTGGCGGCGCTGTTTTCGTGCCGCGCTCCTTCGTTGAGAACCGCAAGAAGTTCGGGCAAACCGCCACGCGGCTGACGGCGGAGCCGATCGAGTCGCCGCAGCAGTCGGCGGCCGAACTGCAGCATGCGATAGGCAACAGGATTCGCGAGTACTTCCTGGATGAGACCGACACGCTGAGGTCCTATTGCGAGAACAGAACCCTGCCTGCGGGACTTAACATCGAACGGTTCGAACGCATCCTGCGCGGCGAGATCATGATCACTCTCACTGACCTGATGTTCTGGGCCTCGGTGATTCCTAACTTCGCAACCTTCATAGGCGCAAAGGTCGGCGAGCTCGTGTCCGTAACGGCGCTGGAGACTCCCGAAGGCGCGGGGCGCGATGAGGAGCGGTGATGGGAGCCCAGCCGGTGGGGACCCCACTGCTTCACGGCGAGGGCGGTCAACACTCACCTGACAGACGATAGACATCGCCGTCAATTGTTTGTCCCGTATCGGAGGACACTTTTGTTCAGTTCAAATGGACGGATCGGCCATTTATGCGAATCGTGACGCGGATCGAGTCACAACAAGCCGTGTGCCTCTCCGGTATCCGATCAGCTGCTCTCGCCTCATATCGTCCTGCGGGCGTGCACTGTACGCGGGGACACAGGCGAGTCGCCGCGCCTAGTGGTCGCTCAGCTTGCCTCCTTGGTGCCGGCGCGCTGGGTACGAACTCACTGCGCCAGCTGGTGCCCGTCAGCGCTCATCCGTTCCGGGTGGCGGTTGTCCAGCCGCGGATTCGGTTCTTACCCGCGATGAAGCGTTCAAGCACCCGAAGGTTGAACGCCCGCTGGATGGGCCGCAGGCGGGGTGCTCCCCCGCTGCGATCGTGTCGCCGGCCTACGCAACGCGAGTTCGGCGACAAAGTATTGGAGCACGCGTCGCTGGTGAACTGTCAGCAGTAGCGGGTCTTCTTGTCGCAGTTGGCGCACCTACGTGCGAATCCTTATCGGGCGGGGCATGTGCGAACGGCGCACAAGTCGGACGTTTGTTTCCTTGCACTGCGCGCCCGATGCCCGTTTAGCCTCCGGCTATCGGAACGCCGAGACATTGGGCAGCGCCCCTTACCGAACGACTGGCCCGCCTCCTGACGACTTCTGCAGGCCAGTGACGGGATGATTAGAAAATTGCGCTCCACCTGTAGAGAGAGGTCCTGGTCATGGATGAGGACGTGTTTCCCCCCTCGCGCAAGCGAAGATGGCCGGTCTTCTTACTGGTCACTGGTGCGGTCGGAGCGTTGTCGCTTCCGGGAATTCTGCGTTATGTCGCTGGACGGAGTGCGGATCAAGTGTCATCGACGCTTGTCGCCCTGATTGCGGGAATCGGGGGTGGCGTTGTTCTGGGCGTGGGCATTTTCTGGATTTTCTATCGCCCTGGCAGGTTGCTCATCAGCACCTTGGTGAAGTCAGGCTCCGATGAGGCCATCGCGATCTACTCGTCCAAGGAACTTGAGCACGCAATCAAAGCGCTCAACGGCGTTGTGCTGGGGTCGTCATCATGGGCATCAAGCGCATTTCTCGCGTTCGTGGACACCGGCTCCAAGTTTGAAATATGGAGGTGGCATCGAAGTCGCCCAGAATGCGTGGCCCGAGTGCCATGGGCAAGGATTGCCTCCATCGCGGTCGATAGCGTCGCTCATGATGTCACCACTGATCGCGCCATAGTCTTGAACCTCACGGCGGGCGGAAGAGATCTGCGACTCCCCATCTCCCCACAACACTGCCGCGTCATTCGGATAAGGCCAATGAAAGACGATGCTTTCGCGGCGACGCTCGATCGATTCCGGTCGCGGCTAGCCGAAAGTCGACCAGAACGCGAATCTGCCCACTGACGTCGACGAGGCGCTAGAACGCGAATCTGCCCGCTGCGTCGACGAGGCATCGGAAGGCTCCGCCAGCGTCACACGGAGGATCGGTGAGAACGACCCGCGAAGGCCACCACGCCAAACGGAAGGCATCCAACCACCACAAAGATCAATCCGAAAATTCGGAACATCAGTTCGTAATTCGGCCCGATGATGAACGATTCGGCGTAGATGAAGACTCCCGCCAGGATCGCTCCGTAACACATCGATTTCCAACTTGAACGGCGGGCTTGAACATACGCGTAACGGCGGGCTTTGGTGCCGGCCGTGTCGGGGTCGGCCCACATGGCGACTAACTCCCAAGCGCACTTCTGTACCGCTTCATCGTTGCCTGCTGTCAGGGCCTGCTGCTCTGACCACCTGCTCCAACCGGGCACCCCTACGGGCCTCCCGGCTCGTCGGGCGGCTTCATGGATGAAGCTCCTGAATTTCAAGTCATCGGCTCGGTCGCGGAACAGTATTTTCCCGTACTGGCCAAGCGGGTCGATCGAACGAACGGGATAGACCATCATGACCTGGTCGTATAGCCGCGCCCCTTCGGCGTTCAACTGCGTCCGAATGTTACTCATGTCCCCGATCATTTCACCCGTCAATACCCGATGGCACTGTGCTCGCCGCTCCGCGCCCTAGCTAACCACAGCGGCCGGAGCCGGATTCGAATTGTCGCTCAAGGTCCCAACTCAACCCCCATCTGCTCTGAGGACGACCGAAGGGCGTGAGTGGGTTCTGTGTCCGTCAGGTCCGGCTTAAGGGCGCCGGGTTCGGGGTGCCGCGCTCGAGAGTGACTGTTGGGGAGCCCACGCGCGTCAATCTCTACAACGCGCGAACGATGGCGAGGGCGCTCTGCTCCTGTTCGACCGTCAGAGTGTCGGTCCCGGCCTGGCGGATGACGTAGCCCGTCTTTGGGTCCAGCTGGTCGACGTTTATGTCACCCTCGCGTGAAAGTGTGTAACCGGTTGTCAGCTCTTTCGAGACCTTCAGCGGCACGAATAGACGTAGCGACTTACCTACCACCATCGAAGACAACGCGAGATACAAGAGGGGAAGAAACACTCCTGACGGCACGATCCACACGTGTGTCCAGGTGAGAATTCCGAACGGCAGCATGGCTAGGAGGAAAGTTGCTGCGGCCACCCAGAAGGCACCACCGGCGCGGAGCTGTGTGGTCGAACTTAGACCCGCGCGCAACATCCTGCGTCTCGGTACTTGAGACGCGGGGCTTGTCTCAAGGAGAGCAACCATCATCGACGCGTCCGCCCTTTTATGTGGAGCCCAGAGCATCTCAAGGACCTTGAAATGCTCCGTGATCTCCGCCGGGGAGCTGTACTTGAATCCGGTCACGCCGCGGGTTGCTTTGATCACGAGAGGGAGAACCGTCGTCGAGCCTCCCCGGTCAATGTGGAATTCCACAGCTTGCGCGGCTCTGCCGTTTGCAACCGAAACCGTAGCCACATCCATTTTTGACACTTCTTGCCACGTGAAACTTAGAAACTCCTTGATCCGTCGCCCGCCCCCGAAGAACCGCACGGCTTCCGCATCTAGTTCAGCAACGAAGATGCTCTTCGCGGCTCTTGACGCGTCTATTCCGCCCAACCTGAACATCGCGGCGCTTGTCGGATCACACGTCTGGACTTCGACCACACGAGCCCCTGGCCATCTCGCGCGTACGGCATCGAATCGCGCATCCGCACGCCACCGGTAGACAAGCATGAAGAGCATGAGGGGAACAACAACGCACAAACACATGGCAAGAGTGGTCGCAAACCCGAGAGCGCCATTCCGTCGCGACAGACCGACGAAGGCAGCCATTGGCACGCACGCGGGTAGAGCCAGCAACCACCACAGCGCACGCGGCCACCTTCTCGGGATCATCCCCACAGTCTGGCATCAGAGTGCCGCTCACGGCATGCAGGTCGGGGCGGACATTCGAGCGTCCCTTTAGACGTTCCCAGTGAGACTCCAACTGACCTGTGGAGGACCGAAGGCTTGGCGACGGATCCTGTGTCGGTCAACGTCCCCCTCCGGGCGCCCCAGGTACGACCCTTACCTAGTTGAGTTTCAGCCGCGGTTTGAACTTAGGTTCTCGGTCCGGGGCAGGCATCTTCGCCAAGCGAACAGCCGAATTCAGATACAGGATCGCCAGCACCGCCACGAGGACGACGCTGATTGTCGTATCGGGGATTGTCATGCGTCCCAGTGACTGGATCGAGCTGTCAACTCCGAGAGCCGCAGTAATGACGAGAAGCAAAGTTGACGCCAGAAACAACACAAAGATGATGCCGAGCACGCGGCTGAGCAGCGGTCTGGCCGTCATCTTCCACCAAGGACGGCGGGGTGCGACCGGTTCGCCTCGGCCCCGGAACAACCTTGCCCCGACGATGACGCTCGCGAGCATAATTGCCGTACCTAGCAAGCTGCGGACCGGCACGGGTGCGGTCACTGCAGTGAGGAGGGCTTGGACTGGGGATCCGACTAGCCATGCTCCGACGACGTACAGGAGCTTGAAGTACCACCTGGTGATGCGGATACCAAGAATTCGCTGCATTGCATCCCCCGCTACCCGAGTGTCGTCGGCCAAGACTACTGAACGCGAACGGTCGAAGAAGCCGACTGCTTTGGTCGAATAGGCAACATAACTCGGCAGCCGGTTGACCGATTCACGGCAGGTTTTTGTCGTGGATCGGTACTCCTGGAACGGATCATCCGGGCCTCGGTTGATCGTGGCCTGGAGGCACTGAGCTTGAGTGTCGAAGATGACAACGAGCCCGCGCTTTGTGTAGGACCGACAGATGGACGAATCGACAATTCGGACACGATGACTCTTAGATTTTGACCGTTGAGCGTCCCGCTTGCGGACACAATGCAGGCGATGGTGGTCCGCAGCACGAACCGACAGTGACGAATAGTCGTCCGGAGGGGTACTTGGTGGGGCGAGTGCGTTGTGAGTATTTGTTGTTGTGGGAGACTTTCGCTCATGGTCACCTCGGTCTCGCGCTCGAACCTCAACGGAGTGCGCGTCTATCAGGCGGATGTGTCCGGGGTCTGCTGCGGGACATTGGTGTTTGGTGTCGGCAAGCGAGACGAGCCGGCGACGCTGTCGGGGATCACCCACTTGATGGAACATCTCTTATTCAGACTTATGGAGCCGATCAGCATTGAGCACAGCGCAGTGGTCAGTGACAATTCGTTGACTGTCTATGCGTCCGGCTCCGCACATGAGGTGGGCCAATTCTTCACCGATTTCACGAGAGCGATAGCTCGCCTCGGGGACGTTACCGAACAGGAACTAAAGTTCGAGAAGCGCATCATCAGGATCGAGCATGCGAACAAGTTTGATGAACCCAGCGCCGGCCTGCTGACTTATCGATACGGGTTGCACGGTGTCGGCCTAGCCGACTTCGGCGCCCCGAATAGTGTGACGCGTCAGGAGATTACCGACTGGGCTGCGCGGTGGCTTCGCTCGGGGAACACCTCGATGGCTTTCTCGCGGACGCTGCCGGCAACACTCGATCTCCAACTGCCGCACGGGCCAGTCGCCCACACCAAGCAGCGGACAGCGCTATTGGCGACCCCGGCGGTAGTCGCCTCGGCGAAAGCCGGCGTGGCAGTATCGCTGCTCGTGCCCCGCGACGACGTCGACCTTCTGCAGATCGCTCTCAAGCATGAACTGTTCATGAGCCTCCGACACCGCCGGGGACTGATCTACGACGTCGAAACCTTTACGACACCAGTGGACGGAGAGGTTTCTGAACTTGTCTTTGCACTCGATCCGCAGCACAAACACATCGACACCACGGTTGAAGTGGTGGCGGAGACCTTCAAGGCGATCGCCGCCGCCGGGTTTAGCGAGGCCGCAGTTCATAGCGCTCGCATCCACGGGAGCGCCCAGGCGCAACGCACCTTTGCTGGCCTGGCCTATCTCGACCGACTAGCCGAGGATGGCCTGCACGGGTGGCCGACCCGCTCACCCGAGCAGAACGACGAAGCTGCCATGGGAGTGACCTCGGCCAACCTGACCACGGTCCTTGTCGGCAGTGCCGCCTCCGCGATCATCGCCTACAACGAGGACGCGTCTCTCAGCAAGAAGACGCTTCGGCGCCTCGCGCTCTCGGTGACTCATCTCACCCCGTGGCGACCGGTCGAGGACGACTTTTCGCCGTCCGACGTCAGAACCGCAGAATCGAAGTGGCAAGGCAAAGACGGGAAGAACACCTTGATAGTGACGGACAAGGCCTTGTTCAATGTCGAAGCCGCGCGCACGCGACGAATCCTGTTCGCAGACATCGTGATGGTCGGCGACCGCCAGTGCGGATGCCTGCGCTCGTGGACGACCGGGGACGGAGTATCGAGTTTCAAGCCGACAACTGGAAGCGCCTGAAGAGCCTGAAACGTCGCTTGATTGAGATCCTCGACCCCGCCCTGGTGCGAACCTTTCCCAAGCACTAGCGATCCGGTCCAGCCTTACGGGCGCCCGCAAGAGGTCCGACCATCGGAACGCCGACACATCGGGCAACACCCCTTGCCCGAACGATTGGCCGCCGCCCCTGACACGACTTCCGCGAGCCGGGTGCGGGATGATTACAAAATGACGCTTTATCCTCACCTGGCGAACAGGATCGGCACCGGTGCTGCGCCGGCAGTGCTTGCATTCTTTGCGGCATGGGAGTTGGCGCAACGTGGAATGCCAGCTTGGCTCCTTGCGGCAATTCTGGTTGTCGGTGCGATTCTGGGTGTGCGCGGCTATCGGATGGGCGTCACGTGCACTGATTCCGCGCTGGTGGTGCGCGGAATGTTCCTGACTCGAACGATCTCAAGGTCGGCGATTACATCCGTTCATGAAGAGGCCCGCACCATTCCCAGAGTGATGTGGCGAGCTGAGAATGGGAAGAGCCGGTGGGTTCTCCTGTTGGCATTCGCCGTAAACAAGGAAGAGTTACCTTTCACCCGTCGCCTGAAAGTCTCGCAACTCTCGAAAATAATGACGTGGTATGCCGCGGGCCGTCAAAGTTGAAGGACTTTTTTCCACTTGTTTGTCCCACGCTGTAAGAGGAACAGACCACAATCTGAAGCGCCAATCCCGGCCACTTGCTCGGTCGCTCGAGAAGTACTGTGGAACGCATGACTCCAGCGTTGCCGATCGTCATCTCTGCGGCATCGCCCACGTCCGCTGAAGCCAAGGCTGTGTCGTTTCGTTACTACGAGGACATTGTGGGTCGCTACCACGGGCGTCCCGCGTCTCGACAGGAGATCCTGGATGCGCAGGCCGGATACCCCGGTGATGACCTCGTCGCGCCACTGGGTATCCTTCTCCTCGCCCGTCAAGGGGCGACGGTTCTCGGTTGTGCAGGAATGCGGGTGCGCCCCGGCGACATCGGCGAGGTGACCAGAGTCTTCGTGGAACCGGCGGCGCGGGGTCAGGGCGTGGGACGCCTTCTCATGGGGGAACTGGAACGCACATCCCGCGCCCTGGGGCTCGATGCCTTGCGGCTGGACACACGAACGGACCTCGTCGAGGCGCGAAGCCTCTACGTGTCCCTTGGCTTCGTCGAGGGGGAAGCGCACAATACGGACCCATACGCGAACCACTGGTTCCGGAAAGAACTGGCGTGACGTCAGATTCGTGAATGTCAGCGAACGACTCCGTCGGTTGAGCTTGCCCGTCGAGGGCTCCCCAGTGGAACATGGGGCGAGCCAACTCCTGACCCTGCAACTTGTCCTCAACCCTTGTCGCTCAAGGTCCCACTTGCGGGCACCTTCGCAGCCTCGATGTCTCGCCAAGATTGACCCGGTCCGCGTAAGTCAGGGTTCGCCGGCATGGGGCGCTGGACGGTTCATGCATGTCGACGCCTGAGCAGGACCCCCACGATCCAACTGATCAGAGGGAAAGGCCGGAAGACGGCCCAACTAGCGACTTCGATTTGCTCCGCAGCACGCCCCTTCGCGTTAGTGAGTGGCTTTTGGCGCCGCTGGTCCTTGCGCTGGCAGGTGGTGCGGTAGTCGCAGTCCTCATCGGCATGGCGCTCCAGCATGGGTTGCCGTTATCGGGGTGGGCCTCTCTTCCAGTGGCAGGTTTGGCCGTCGCGTACGCGGGCAGGCTCGCCTGGTATGGGTATCGCGCTTATGCGCAGGCCACCCCAGTCACGTCTGCGTCCCTTCTCCGGTTCCAGGTTGCAGGGTTCTCCGCGTTGGCAACGGTCGCGATACTCGCCGGCGTGATCGGCGCGAGCTTTGTCCTGGTGATGATGGGCCTCGGAGCGACCGTAGCCCTGTTCGGCAAGTTTCGGAATCGCCCGCTCGCCGAGGGCGTGCCGCCCCTCCAGCGCTCCCTCGCTCGGATCGTACGGCGAGCGTTTCTGGCCGACGGTGTGATCCTCGTCGTCGCGGCGATCGCGGCCGGGCTGGTGGCTCTCACCGGTCCCGACGTGTCAAGTCACGCCAGCTCTCAATACATTGCCTACGCCATCGTCTTGCCGGTCGTTGGCGTGATCCTCATCGTGTGCGCGCTCAGGCTGGGCCGATCCGATGAAAGCCGGCAGACGCCCTCCACCCACTAAAAGGCACGGGCCCGCTCGGGGTTCCCGCTCGGGGTTCCCGTTCGCGGTTCGTTCCTGAACGGTACTGGCCCTACTGCAGACGGTTCAGACTGGTCGAGAGGCATCTTGTTCTTCCGTCGAGTGCAGGCGACCTGCATGGGACGCGGCCGAAGTAGATGCAGCAATCATGTCGGTTCACCACCGGCCCACAATCGCGCTGCCTCCATCGCCGGTGAACTCGGCCACGAGAAAGCGACCCTTCGGTGGGGCCAACGACTTATCGCCTTGGAAGAAGCACAAAGCGACATAGGTCTTGTCCGCCAACTTCCCGGCCAGCTCGCGAAACTGCTTTTCGCTTCCGGAGTTGACCAGGGTTCTGACCTCGCCCACAGTGGAATTCGATGCTGCCGCAGTTCGTGGACTGCCATGTAGCGGGAGCGTTGGGGATCCGGTTACCGTGCAGATCCGTTGGGCCTTTGCGTCGAATCCTGCGGAGCGGATCTGATCAAGCGTCCGCGTCTCGAACGAGTGATTGACGCAGCCGCCCATGGTGACAACGAGGACAATCGCGAACCCAAACGCCGCCACCATCTTGGGGCAGGTGCTCATTCTTAACATGTTCGCTTTCATCCGTATGCAGTAAAACTAACGTTTCAACAGCGTATGACCGTCGCCGTCGATGACGTAGAGGCGCTCCGAGCACCAAAGCGAGCCCATCCAGAGACGTGGTGATGCAGATTAGAAAACAAATTCACGCCCTGCTATAAAGAACGCGAACGCGGTCGGGATTGCCCGTGGGCAGACGCGCACCCTCTGGTTCATTCGCGGCAGGATCCTGAGCAGGTCAAGTCTGCTCGCTCAAGTGCACGCGCAGGAACTACTGACAACTTTCCTTGTCACATACCCTGCGGTCGCGCTGCGGGTCCCGCTTCCGGGCGCCACTGGGAGACGTTGCGATGTGGCATGTCTGCAGACGAGTGCGGCCTCGCGCTATGGTGCACGAATGGGGAAACGTCTTTCATTTCTGGCAGGCCTACTCATCGTGGCATTGTATGCCGCGGTGATGGTGCTGACGCTTGCGGTGTGGGATCCAGCGGCCGCCGTCCCTGCGCTGACCTACCCGGAAATCGTGGCGCGGCTCAGCAGTGCGGGAGTAAACGTGACCGCTGCCGTGATCGGGTTGATCATGTGGGGTGCCGTTGGCGTCGGGCTCGCGCTGGTGCTGAGCGTCCTCGGATTCACCGGGCACGCCGGACCAGGTGAAGTTATCATGGGGCATCTCGCCGTGGTCGCTGCTGGCGCGCCGGCCTTCTTTTTGGGGTCATTCTCGCTGGGGATGGATGTCGCGGACACATTTTCTGTCGGGGGCGGTGCCCACACGCCGTTGAGTGGCGTCTTGTACGCCGTTAAGCGGGGTCGCCTTGTTGACACTCGCCGCCGTTAGTCTCCGCAGAGTGGGGAACCGCCGACCAGTGGCGTTGTGAAGTAGGTCTTTTGGGGCGCGCGAGATCACTCTGGACGAGTCAGCAATGTTGGGCCTTGCCTTTGTGCTGATCGCGGAGAGAGGGCTGACCATAACCGTGTTTGGTGATCGTGGAGCCGGAGCATTGAGGATTCATCCACGGTCGCATCCGTCTGCGGGCGCATCCCATGTGAAACAGCAGCCGGCGT
>DAINCT010000084.1:0-9254 GCA_036732245.1 Chloroflexota bacterium
ATGTAGCCGGGGGTCGCGCGGCTTTGGCCTTCCCTCGTGGAGGATTCATGAAAGGCGTGATCGCACTCATTAGCGCTCTTCTTAGCGCTAACCCAATCGCTGGCATGTGTCGAGGATCTCGCTCACGGATCCGCGCCGAGCGAGTCGAAGTACCCGACGACCTGGGCGTGCGCTCCGGATCGTGTGTACACGTCGGGGCGCCGCGACTCGATGACGCTAACGACGATTGCCGCCACTTCTTCAGCACTCTGCGAGTCAGGTAGCTGGCGTGAGTCGGGCCCACCGTGGCGAGCGTGCAGCCCGAAGTCGGTCCGCACCACTCCAGGTGAGACGAGGGAGAATTGGATTCCTGGATGTGTCTGCTGCACCTCAGCTCGGAAGTTCGCGGTCAGAACATTCAGAAAGTGTTTCGCGCCGCTGTACGCTGATCGCGTGATCACGAACGGAATCCGCCCCAGCATCGACGAGATGTTGATCACGTGTCCGGCATTCCGCGCCTGAAAGTGGGTCATGACCTCCTGCATCCCGTACAGAGCAGACTTGACGTTGGTCCGCATCATGTCGTCGATGTCTTCATCCATTAGCTGTGACGGCAGGCGGGAAATCCCCTGCCCGACATTGTTCACCCAGACGTCGATCCGGCCGAACCGCGCAAGCGTCTCCTGAACCACTCGGCGCACGTCCTCACGGCGTGTCATGTCGGCGACGATGGGATGCGCAGACTGGCCACAACGAGCGGCTACTGCGCCCAGCGCATTCTCGCGCCGTGCCACCAGCCCGAGCGACGCTCCACGCGCCGCCAGCGCCTCGGACACCGCAGCGCCGATCCCGCCACTCGCGCCGGTAATGACCACAACCTTCTCATGCATGCCAGCTCCTGGTCATCAGGGTGTGACCGGTTCACAGAAGGCCTCGGGCCCGGCGTACGAAATATGTTAGGAACTTCTACGGCGCAATTCTTTTTCCGTCACTTGGCGGTCGCGAGCGTGGCAGGAAACGCGCAAATGCCGCCTGATTGTTCCTGGCTAGACGTTCGCGAGTATCGCGCCGCAAAGCGGGCATCTGGGCGCCGGTTTGCACGCCGTTGATGGTCACGGTGCTGTTCGCACCCACAGTCGCTGAGCCGCACTTCCCACTTGAACGGTGTACCCGTCCGCGTCGACCACACCGCCTTGAGATGTTGCGATGACGGTGAGACTCGTGGAAGGTGCTACCGAGGAGTCGCCTCCGCAGCCCACAAATAGGAGGAGCAGCGACTATGGTTTTTGTGTCAAGCTCTGGCTTTGTGTCAATTGCGTCCGGGACTCAACCCGTGCAGCGGGAACGGTCGCGGGTTATCTGGAAGTCGCCAGGAGGATAGCTGAACGTGTAAGCGAAGTCGGAGTGAAAGTTGCTGGTCGAGCCCTGGCTGATCACATCATAGCTCGCCGAGTACTCGAACTTGTCCGTGATCGGATTGTAAGTGAACGAATCCTGCTGGTGCGTCTGCTGATGATAGACATACTTCACCCCCGTGGTCAGGCCGACGCCCTGAAAGTCCGCGGTGCTCATATGCAACTTCGTGTCTGTGCCGGTGCTCGTCGTAGTGATGGTGCCGTTCACGAGGAAGGTGCCGTTGAAGAAGATCAGCTCCCAGTTGCACGGGTTGAACTGATAGTAGTCCGTCTGGAATTGCTCGTTGATGTGCTGCACGTCCGGCGGCGGCGTGCGCACACTTCCGGCGACCCACGTGGGAACGGCATCGTTGTAAAACGGGTCGTTGGTCACCTGGGTCACTCCGCTCCCGTCCGCGTTCATGATGTAGATCTCTTCATCACCGGTGCGGTTGCTTTGAAACGCGATGTGTTGGCCGTCGGGCGACCAATAAGGATCGTCGTCGGTGACGAAATCATTGTTGGTAAGCTGCGTGACTCCGGTCCCGTCGGCGTTCATGACGAAGATATCGAGGTCGCCGCCGTCGCGGTCGCTGCTGAACACGATCCTGCTGCCATCGGGCGACCAGCCAGCGTGGTCGCCTTCGTCGCTGGCGGTGTTGTTGGTGAGCTGCTTGACCCCCGTCCCGTCGGCGTTCATGACGAAGATCTCGGAGTCGCCGTCGCGATAACTGCTGAAGGCGATCTGCTTGCCGTCCGGCGACCAGGCGGTTGCGATGTTGATGACGCCGTTGTTGGTGATCTGCGTAACACCTGTCCCGTCGGTGTTCATGACGAAGATCTCGGAGTCGCCGTCGCGGTTGCTCGTGAACGCGATCTTCGCGCCATCGGGTGACCAGATGGGACCGAAGTCCTGAAAGATGTTGTCGGTGAGTTGCTTGATTCCTTTCCCATCGGCGTTCATGACGAAGATCTCGCCGTCGCCGTCGGCGAAGCTGGTGAACCCGATCTGTTTGCCGTTGGGCGACCAGGTGGGATCGAATTCGTCAGAGAAATTGTGGGTGAGTTGGGTCTGTGCGGTCCCGTCGGCGTTCATTGCGAAAATCTCGTAGTCGCCGTCACGGTTGCTGTGGAACGTGATTTTGCCGCTGATGCCATTTCCTGGAGAAGCGCTGAACTGTGGTCCGCCCAGCGAAGGAGCGAGCGGTCGCTCGGCCCCCTGACAGCCCGCGAGGAAAGTTCCAAGCACGAAGACGGGAACCAGTCGTGAAAATTTGATGGTCGACATATGCGCCTTCCTGAAGGGCGTCGACCCAGGATGCCGGCTGCCTCGTAGGCCTTAGCGCAAGGTGGGCGGAGCCGTCGGCGCTGCGTGCGCCTGGGGAAGTGGCCAACGATGTGACTGGTTGGATGAGGATGGCAATAGCGGCGTTTACTAGAAGCCGCTCCCACCACCCCCACCGCTTCCACCTCCGCTAGATCCTCCGCCTCCCGACCCCGACGAGCTCGGACTCGACGACATGCTGCTCGCCGCCACTGGAGCTCTAGGAAAAATCGAGAAGCCCGGCCAGATCCCCAGCCCAATTGACTAGCGTTAGAAAGCACACGAAACGCGCGATCTCGTGTTTCAACACCTGGCCGCATGAGCGTTTCGACGACCCCAACCAGGATACGAGTCTAGTCACGGTCTCCGCGTCGCCCAGAGAATGACGAACCTTTGATGGGCACTCGCCGAGAACCCACTCGATATGGCGCGCGAAAATTCGTGGGTGAGTGTATCCCAGTTTTATCGCCACGTCTCCAATCGAAAATCCCGCGTCTCTCAGATAGACACATCCTCGAAAGACGCGAGCGCCGACAACGAAACCCTTGGGCGAATTCAATCGCGCGTTTCTAAAACTGCGGTAGAGCGCGCTTAGAGTCACGTTGGCGCCGGCTGCAATGTCTTCGGCGCTTGCGTACTTATGGGGCTGGCGGAGATCGTCCATCAGCACGTCTACTACCGGGGCCGGCAGGCGTCGGAACCAAGGCTGCAGCCTTCCGACAAGCGCACCGACTTGTGGGACTGAGCTCGCGCGCTCCAGGGTCTTGTGAAAAGGCGAGGGGGAATCGTCTGAACGGTACACGACGACGTCTTGCAAACCATCGTTCGACATTTGCGCGATGCCGCGAACGAATGCAGCATCGACGGGCACATATGCGACAAAGGGGATCGAGGCATACTTGCGAATGAGTCTGCACGCCCTCGTATTGTCCATAGTCCCGTCTGCAGCCGGGCTAAAAACAACCACGCTCAAAGGCTCGAGTCGAACAAGAGCCTCGAGCATCTCCCACGAGTCTGCGGCGCAGATTTCATCGTGAGTATCCATCGCCGCCTTGATCTGCGCGGCCTGCCGAGTGGGCAGAAAGATCCCTACCCTCAAAGGTCTTCCATGTCGGCGTGAACGGCGTGTATCGGATCGGATGCCCAATTCGCAGTCACGGAACCCTCCGAGTTTCCCACTAAGCTGGACCGCTCTCGACTCGGCGGCGATGCCTATTTCGTGTCAGTTGATGTCGATTTCGTGTCACCTGGACCTGTTACTGTCTACTTAAGTACACAAAACGAGAACCTGCCGCATGATTTCCCGACCGCGTCCGCTGGTCTGCGCATGTGGGGCCCGGTGCTCAGATAGTCTGGGAACCTCTGAATTTATCGGATGAAATGGGCTTGCCTCAATGAATGTTTAATGAAAATATCAGACTCGACAATCGGGTCCTTTCGGCGACCGCGCGTCATGATACCCTCAACCGGAAAGCCGAAGATCGAACCCGATCGCCGCTTGGAGACCAGTAGACTCTGGGATGCGCTGACTCCCTAAGCCCGTGTCAATCGTGTAGAACTACTGAGACCACGGAGGATGAGATGCCCGACCGCCTACCAATACCTTCGCCCGCACCGGCCGAGGAATTTCGACTCTTGGGAGAGGCCGTCGCTGACATACACTACGTGATGGCTCTCATCGTGGAGAATGGGACGTACCTTCTTCCATGTGAGGCGGTCCAGGAGATGAAGGACGCATGGGCATCTTCACAGATCGTCATGGCAACTCTCGTACAACGGCTTACGGTGCCAGATCCCAATAGCACCCTTCCAAAACTCGAGCTTTCGACTGGAGATTTGACAGGCCCGCCGGGACGGGCCAAGCGCTCGTTTCTGGCGCGACTTCGGGATGCCTTTCTAATGTATTGGAACTCGGAACCTCGCTCCGAGGAGAAACGAGCCAAAGCAGCGGAAGCCGGCGCGAATTATCTCGAGTTCGGAGCTACCGTCGTTTAGTAGTATTCCGGGACATGAGCAGATAGTGGAGCTCCATTCTTTAGGCCGCCAACTGCTGAGCGTGAGGGCGCGTCGAGGAGTCTAGGCCATCCGCCCCGAATCATTCACTGCGTTTGGAAATCTGGAAACCAGTCCCTTCTCATTTAGCATCGCGAGAAGGACGTAATACTCGTAAGTCAGCTGAACACTGTCCCAGCGGCGAATACAGTACCGCCAGGCGGCGAAGAGTATGAGTAGAGAATCGAGAGCGAAAGTAACGATGAGGGGATTTAACACGCCGGCGGTTCGCATGCGCGACCACAGGACGATGAGAGCTATCAAGAGCACTGGAATTAGGCTTCGAAAGAATTTTGATTCGGAGGACCTCGACTCGATCTCACTCGCGGCGCTCGAGCTCATCACGCGGACAAAGGAACCGGACCAGGAGAAAACTTCCACGGCTTCTTTTTTGTCACCGAGCATCTGGTCGCGCAGCTGTATAGCCAAAGCGCGTAGCAGTCCCTGTTTGGGGCGCGCCCTTCGCGGTTCTGCGTACCATTTATCGTAACCCTTGTCGAGCCAGCTTCCGCCAGCGTGCAAGACGTGGCCGGCAACGTACGACGCGACTACGAAAGCGATCCACGCTGGGAGTCCGTCAGTCGGTATTTCAATTCCCGACGCAATCTCCCGGATCTCTGGCGTGAAGAGGCCAAGAAGAATGGCTCCCGGCAGCAACAGCGAGAAGAATTCACTTATGCCGAGAAAGAAATCCTTGGGTGAGGTACTCATCTGTCAAACCCCCTGTCCGGCTTCGGTTGCGCGCGCATTCTGGCCGACGATTAGAGTGGAGAGATGCCCTTACTCGCATAGCTGGTTTGCTTGTGCTAGCTTGTCTGACATGCACGGTTTTGTCGTAATAGTCGAGGGCCGGCGGCTCCGGGGCGTGCAGTTGCATGGCAGCTAAAGAAACGCCGCTTGCCGGCGTGCCCGGTTTATCAGAAGAGGTGGTTCGCAAGTTGAAGGGACGGTGGATCACTTCGGCGGACCAACTCGTCGCGCTTGGCGCATCGCCGCAAAGCCTGAAGGCGCTCGCCACAGAGCTTGGGATCGACGAGGGCGAAACCAAGCGACTGGTCCGCGCTGCGCGAACGGTGTTGGATCCGGCGACGTCGGCCGCCCTTGATCGCCCGGTCGATACACGAAAATACCCGCTCGGCGTCCGAAAGCCGAAAGATTCGCCGTAGAGTTCGGACGCCATTGAGCGGTCGACAGCTTATTTTTTCTTAGTAGAGCCCTTCTTAGCCGGGGCTTTTTTTGTTCTCGTCTTTTTCTTGGGATTGTCTTTCTTGACGGGCAGCCCATAGGCCTCCCAGTTATACGCAGCGATATACCCATAGGGGATGGTTCCATACCCCGCCCCAAAAGAGCAGTCCTTTCCCCAAGCGGTGCTCCAGCTGTTCCGGAGAATGAAGAAGCCACCGCCTGGTGTCTCCGTGACGGTGTTGGCCCCGTCATCCTGATATCCGACGATGCAGACGCAATGACCTCCGACATCTCGCTCTCCGCCGATCGGCATCGTGATCCTGCCAGTGCGCTCAGTCGTTGGTGACTGGTACCAGCTGACGTAGACGGGAATTGAAACGCCTACAGGACGGCGGCCGGCGACAGCCGTCTTGATGGAGACGATGTCGTGCGGATTCAACCCGGTCAACGATATTTTGTGTTTGGCGCCGTCGGCGTTGGCGCTTTTCGGAAGAGGACCGTGATCGTTGCAGCTATCGTTCGGGTTATACGGCCAGGTTTTCTCCATGCATTGCCCGGACGTCGCCAAGACCCTTGAGACCGCGTCCTGGGTGGTGCCGCATTCCGCAGGTGACCCATCGATCGCCTTTGCCTTGTAATACAAGAAGCGCTCCGAGAAATTGTCGTTCTTCGCACGAGTTTCGAACTCGTGTATCGCGGTGAGGCAGAATGCCACGCACGTCCCGCGGATACCCTGGTTCCTGATTGGCGACATCCTGGAAACCAGGTTCGTGCTGGATGGGAGCGACGCTCTAGCCAGGTGTGTCGAGGAAAGCGGGATACTCAGCGCCGCGGCCTGGGCCTGTGGCGGCGGTCTCAGCGCGCCAAGGGGGAAGTTCCTTACCGGCTGTTGCGGCGCCGCGGATTCTTCCTTCAGTGTTGCCGATGCCGCGCCAACGGCGTTCTCCAGCTGCTGATCGGTGATGCCGAGGTGTCGCGCGAGAGCCCCGCGAACCGGCGCAATTGATGCGGCGGCGGTTAGCTGATCGGCGCGCACGATGTCAAGATCTTGAAGCGACTTCTGCACGTCGGTGGAAATCGCCGAGATGTCTTTCAGGCGTCGCGTGGTGTCTCCTCGCCCAGCCGGCTTGCTCTTCTTAACTGCTTTTCCTTTCCTCGCCATGGTGCCCCCCCTAGGTGTTGTCGTCGTCCCGAGTATGCCCGTCGACATGCGTCAAATTCATTTCGCTCTCTTCTTTCGTGCTGCACCGGCGGCATTGGCGCGTGCCTTCCCGCCCGCCGCACGGGACAATCGCGTGATCACGCGTTCGTCGGTCTTCAACTCACCCTGGACGGTCGCGATGGCGTTTTCGAGCTGCGTGATTTGCCGATCGTATACACGGATTGCCTCAGTTCGCGCGTCCGTCGCCGTGCGCAGACGGTCGTTTAGATCGACCAGGAGCTGTCGCTTATCGTCGACCAGAACTCTCGGGTCTGGCTTGTCGAGCTTGAGGAATCTCGCCGCTGTGGTATTGAGCGATTTTACGAACGCGGCGTGGAGCGTCTCAATATCTGCGATGCTTTCGAGCGCCATCTTTGCCCCCCTTAGATGTGGATGTGGTTGGCGGTAAGGAGCGCGGGGGCAAACGCTGTTCCCACTCCTTGCACCCAGTCGCCTGACGTGATGTTTCCGGTTGCGCTGACATATTTCGTGTTGCTCGTGTCGAACGACGGGAATTTCGGTTCTGTGGCGCGCACCTGGTTTCCGACCGCCGTGATGCGCTCGGCTGCAATGACAATGGACGCGGTCCCTGCATAAGGATTCGTGCTGCCCGTTGGTAGCGATGGTACCGACTGCACGCATCGGTTCCCGGAGCATATGACGTCGGAGAAGTTGAAGAGTATGAAGTTGAACCCCGGGACGTTTATCAGAGGCCGTACGTCGTTGCCGGTCACGACGTTGTCGATGATCTCAGCCTGAGAGCCGAAGGCGACAAAGATCCCGGCATGCTCATTTTTCGGGCTGAGATTGGCCGCATTGTTGATCCGATTGGCGCGGACATGGGCGTCCGTCACCCCAATCTGAAGGACTGAGTACGTATCCTGAGCCGTGAGCTGCGTTCCATCCCGCGAACGGCCGGTGTCGACAACGTCGCACGATTCGATCGTCGCGCTGACGATTGTGATGACCTGTGCTATGGCGGCTGTGAGCAGCGGGCCTCCCGCACCTGTGCCGTAGCCGCACCATGCTACCCGATTGTCCCTCACCGTCGAACCTACGACCTGTAGCGTTGCAATACCTGAGAATTCCATGTTCTCGATCGTATTGCCGTCGACGACGATATCGATGTCCTTGTAAACGATGATTCCGCTTGCTCCATCGGATATGGAATTCGCGCGGATTGCAGTAGACGCGCCGCTGGTGGAGATAATTCCGGTGGCTGTAGCGGCGATCTTGTTCTCTGAGAACGCGGCCGAAACGCAACCGGCACCGATGATACCGACGAATGACGCCGCATCTATCGTGTTGTCGGATACAGACAGCGTCTGTTGGAGGCTGGTAAGAATCCCGATTGCGACTGAACTGACGCGATTGCCCCGAACCCGGTTTCCGACAACAGCGGACGTTCCACCGAAGGCAATGCCCAACGGACAGGTCTCGATCTCGTTGCCGGCGACCAAGGAATTCCTCGCGTTCATTGCGATAATCCCATAGGCGAGCACCCCTGAGGGTACGCGAATGCCGCGGTACACATTGTCGAGAATCTGGAGATGGTCCGCTGCCGTCGGCCTCGTTGCCGCCACGTCGATGCCGGTCTGTGGCCCGAAGAGGTGATTCGCACGGACGACACATTCGCTGACGTTCGAACTATCGTCGGGGGTCTGCAGCAAGACACCGACGGGTGGCGGTTGCACCCACCCTAGCGGCAGCTCGCTGGTAATGAGATTCCCTTCAACGCGCACGGAGGGAGCGGTGACTCGAATGCCACCCTGAACCTCGTTGACCGTGTTCATCGTATTGTCCGCAATTACCGATGCCGGTGCTGCGCAGTCGATCGCGAAAAACGTAAAGGTGTTCGCTGGGCCGATGGGTAGCAGGTTGGCGAACAGCAGCTGCGGCGCCATGCTGGCCGTCCCCGATCTGACGATGCGATTTCGGGTGATTATCGATCCCACCGAGGCGCGCGCGATGTAGATGCCGATCCAGAAATTCGCAAGCGTGTTCTGCTCGACGAGGCAGCCCTCGGCCTGGGTGGCCGCCAAAACACCAAACTGTCCGATTGGAGCTGTGGTCCCCCGATACGGCAACAACGCCCCTTCGATCTGGTTCTTGCTGATTT
>DAINCT010000084.1:9264-10543 GCA_036732245.1 Chloroflexota bacterium
GGTTCGTTCAGCGCCCAGCACGATGACACCGATAACCACGCCCCTCACTTCGTTCATCGCGATGGTTGCAGTTGCGAGGGCACCGGACACCGCAATTCCGTAGACCACCGCTCGCGGATTCTTCTGCAGATCGACGATGAGCTCACACTCTCGCACTACAGCGTTCCCCACCGAATCGATGAGGATGATCGCGTTGAGATCGGGGGCGAGCGTCTCGAATCGGATGTCGTGCACCATCACGTTGTTTACGGAGCCGGGCTTTGCCCCGGCGATCGTTAGCATCCGGGTCGAGAAATCGCTCCGGATCACGGCACCGATCGTCTCGCCATGTAGCGTTACATTCGGGCCGGCGATCGTTAGGGGCTGGAAGATTTCGTGAAGCCCCGGCTTGAGACACACGCATCCGCCCGCGGCCGGCAGCCGGTCGATGGCGGCCTGAATGTCTTCCCCCGGCCATACGATTTCGGTGCAACAGCCTTCAGCGGGCCAGAACTCCCGACAATCGAGCCGCACAATCGGATTGTTCCAGATGATCAGCGCCAGGCGACAATAGTGATGCTGAACGCCGCGGGGCGGTGCGTTCACCAGCTGCTCCACCGATCCATCCGCCGTGCGCGCGGCGAAAACCCAGTAGTCGCCGATCTTGAATGTGTCGCCGACCGTCGCGCCGAAGGTGATCTGAACGCCGTCTTCAAGATCTATCGCGCCCGTGACAACGTCCCCGACTCCGTCCCAGCGCCTCACCCGGGTGTGCCATTCGGTCTTCGTTGCATTGAATCCGAACGAGGTGGGAATGGGCGTATCAATTGTGAGGATCCGGTTCGCTTCATCGATGTTGGTCACCCGGGCGAGGTGGCCCGCCTTCAGCGCGAACTCCGTGGGATCATCGGATACCTCGATCCAGTCACCAACCTTGAAGCGCAGGATGGAGTCTCGGCCAATTCGTTGGACCTTCAGCTGATCGGGAGCCGGAATGTCCTCGACGCGGGTAAGGATCGATCCATTATCCCGGGACCATTTGAAGGATGCATTCGAGGCACCCTGCGCTCTGAGCTCGCCATTTTCCTGAATCTCGACGCGATACAACCGATTCTCGAGTCCGCGGTATCCGCCGGTTGGCGAGAGGACGCAGGGGTCATCGCTCGCCGGAGGCACTACGGCGGCAGTCGTCAGCCGGCCCGTTGTCGGCAACGTCAGATCATTCCACGCCAGAATGTCATCGCCGCAGGTGTGGAGGCCAACGTTACTCAAAACGCGCACTTGCCACACGGTTTGGAGA
>DAINCT010000084.1:10553-11319 GCA_036732245.1 Chloroflexota bacterium
GTTTGGAGACGCGTCGAGGTGTCCGGCCCGCCGAGTGCGATCTCGCGAATGTCCGGATCCTCGATCGCGGTGACCTCGCGTTCCCAAGCGTCGACGTAGACCAGGTCGGTCAAGCCCGTATTCTGCGTGCAGGGCGGATCTGGCAGGAGAGGATTGTTCGGGTAGAAGTGCGGCTGCTTGTTGTAAGGGAGTGGATCCTTTCCGCGCTCCTCGCCGAGGCTCGCGTCGTATTCCACCTGGCCGTCCCCGCGACACTCAATCAGCAGCCCGTCCACGTACATGCGACCGCGTCCGATTGTGAAACTTGCCGCCGACACAGGTTCCGGTAGGATCTCGAAGGCCGTTCGGTTCTCCGAATTGGAAATTGGTACGGCACAACGGCCCATGATGTCGATCGATTCCGCGCGCCAGCGACGATCGATTATCTCGACCAATTCGTTATGATCAGCTTCAAGTCCCACACGCCCCTGTTGCTTGAAAACGCCGTTGTAATCGCGGGCCGGCTTGAACGTCATGCGGCTGTAGTCACCACCCATGGCTTGGATCCTCGTTAGGTGACATAGATGAGGCCCGCGTCGAGTCCGAACGGCAGGTACTCGTCGAGGCGGATGCGGAGATTCGTTTCACGCTGCGGTTGCTTGAGGTGGCAGAAGGCGCCCATCTCCGAGCCATCTTCCGCACCGGTCCGAACTTGCAGGGGAGAGCTCAAACGCAGCTGAGCATACGCGGGCCTGCCGTATGCGAGTTGTGTGAACGTCGGCGCGAG
>DAINCT010000085.1:0-11238 GCA_036732245.1 Chloroflexota bacterium
GCTCACCTCCAATCACGGGCCGACCACCCCCCACCCATCTTTCTGAGACAGGCTCGGCGTGCCGTTCCCTACGGATGTCCGGAGCATCCACTGTCCTCAACTTCCGCGATGTCCTTCATTCGCGCATCGCGTCGCTTGCCACGGAAGGCTCCTCCCCATTCAATTCCTCACGCTCGATCTCATGATGTAGGCCCATCCCCTGCTCGTTCCCCATACTCGTCATCTCTATGAACTGCTAGAAATACTCCGTCACTCACAGAAAGGACATCAGCGTGACAATGCAACCAGGCGCGTTTCCGCCCGATTTCCGGTGGGGCGCAGCAACTTCGGCCTATCAAATCGAGGGTGCGATCAACGAAGATGGCCGCGGCGAAACCATTTGGGATCGATTCTGTGAAATTCCGGGAAAGGTTCGTAACGGTGAGACCGGCGCCGTGGCCTGCGACCACTATCATCGCTACCGGGAAGACGTCGGCCTCATGCACCGCCTGGGACTGAATGCCTATCGATTCTCCATTGCGTGGTCGCGCGTGCTTCCGAGCGGACGCGGCCAGGTGAACGCGCAGGGTCTGGACTTCTACGATCGGCTGGTTGACGAGCTGCTCGAACACGACATCCAGCCGTTTCCCACCCTCTACCATTGGGACCTCCCGCAGGCGTTGGAAGACGAGGGCGGCTGGCCCGCACGCGGCATCGTGGATGCCTTCCTCGAATACACCGAGGTGGTCATCAACCGTCTGGGCGATCGTGTGAAACACTGGACCACGTTGAACGAGCCATGGGTTGCGGCCTGGCCGGGGTATGGTCTCGGCGTGCTCGCTCCCGGCCGCACCGGCGACGCGACCGCCCTCGCGGCAGCGCACCATATGCTGCTCGCTCACGGTCGGGCGGTCGAGGTCATCCGCCGTGTGATACCGGCCGCCCGGGTCGGCATCGTCCTCAACCTCATTCCCGTTTACCCGAATTCGGACCGCGACGAGGATCGGAATGCCGCCCGGCTCTCCGACGGTCGGGACAACCGGTGGTTCCTTGATCCGATTTTCCGTGCCTCATATCCGGCGGATGTGGTCGAACACTTTGGGGATCGCATGCCGGAAGTTCAGGACGGCGATCTGCAGGCGATGGCGGCTCCGCTCGATTTTCTCGGCGTCAACTACTACTTGCGTCGCATCGTTCGGGCCGATCCGGAGGGCAAGCTCGCGGAAGGCGTGCCGGTTCGGCCCGAGAACGCGGAGTTCACGGATGTCGATTGGGAAGTGTACCCGGACGGACTGGTCGACCTGCTCCAGCGGGTCACCCGCGAATATGCTCCACCGTCCATCATGATCACCGAGAACGGCGCAGCCTTCCCCGATGTCCAGATGCACGACGGCCAGATACACGATACCGAGCGCACACGCTATCTCGACCGCCATCTCAATGCTGCGGCGACCGCCATCGCCTCCGGCGTGCCGCTTCACGGTTACTTTGTGTGGTCCCTGCTGGACAACTTCGAGTGGGCCCATGGCTACTGGAAGCGCTTCGGCATCATCTACGTCGACTACGCGAGGTTGGAGCGGATTCCGAAGGCCAGCTTCGAGTGGTATAAGTCCTTTATCGCGCAGCAGGTTCCGCAGCAGACGAAGGTGTAACCACTCGGCCATCCGCGGAGGGCAGGTTTGGCTGTTCTCAAGCCCACGCCTGTCCTGGCGGCACGAAAGGTGCGCCCAACCAACGCATATTCGTACACCACAACGGCGACCTGCTGTTGCGAGATGCCGCACTCGAGTAACGACCGACGCACAAAGCCAGTCATTCGCTGAGCCCGGTCATGTTCCTAGACCATTAACACCGTGTGCTGTCGTTCAGGAAGGGCGATAGCCGCTACGACGTCGGCACTTTTCCTTCGATGTGGTGTTCGATGACCCCTGAGATGACGTACGGGCTGTCTGGCAGCAGCGATCCCATGTGCTGCTTCACCCACTCCTGAACATCGGAATCGAACCGTTCCGAAGCGAGACGGTCTTCGAAGACAGAAATCGACGTGACGGTTCCCCGACCGCTGTCGATGCAGGTGTACTCTCGAAATCCCTTTGCCTTCTTGATCGCAGGCATGAAGGTCAGTTTATCCTGTCGAAGAATCTCATGAATGGACCGCTGATCGGCCTGATACTGACGAATCGTCGTGTACATCGTGACCTCCTACGGGTCAGGTTGCGAACCGAGCCATGCTGCCCCGCACAGCTACGGATTGGTGGCAGAGACGATAAAACCCGATCCACAACGGACCAGGTTCACCAGTGGGGGCGGCTGCTGGGCGCGCCTTATAACTCTGCTCGCCGTTATGAGGCTTGACCTCTGGCTCTATCTACGGTACCACGACCATATGCGGAACGCCGTCATGGGACGTCTTTTCTGGCTGACAGCGCTGCATACTCCCGCTTGACACGTTCGGGCATTCCAGATAGTAACGCAACTTCGTCGGGAGTGACTCATTCCGGCGGCACGGAAGTTGCGCCTGGTGCTTGGGGGCTGAGCACGAATGGAGACACAACAGATCCTGGGCGATCGCTATGAACTGCTTCGCCGTATCGGCGTGGGCGGTATGGCCGCGGTCTTTCTCGCCCACGATCGTCGCCTCGATCGCGATGTCGCGGTCAAGGTCCTGGACATGGCGGGCGTCACCGATCACACCTTCGTGGAGCGATTTCGCCGTGAAGCGCGAGCGGCCGCCGCGATCAATCATCCCAACGTCGTTTCGATCTACGACTGGGGCGAAACCGCAGATCCCGGAGATGCGGCGGCGTCCATCTACTTTCTCGTCATGGAGTACGTCCCCGGACCCAACCTCAAGGAGAAAATTCAGCGTGAGGGCTCACTGTCGGAGGATGAGTCCTTGCGGATCGGTATACAGATCGCCGCCGCGCTCGAAGCCGCGCATGCACGCGGCCTCATCCACCGCGACATCAAGTCCCAAAACGTGCTGATCGACCCCTCCGGGAACGCCAAAGTCGCCGATTTCGGCATCGCCTACCTGGAGGGACTGACGCATCTCACCCAAACCAATGCCGTCAGCGGAAGCGCCCACTACATCTCCCCCGAGCAGGCGCAGGGCAAACGAGTGGACGCTCGCACCGATGTCTACAGCCTCGGAGTTGTGCTCTACGAGCTGCTGACGGGCCGTGTGCCGTTTGATGGGGACTCGTTGATCGACGTGGCGTTGCACCACGTGCAGGATGATCCGATACCCGTGAGCCGGCTGCGACCTAATATCTCTACCGCTACCGAGACTGCCGTTGCCACGGCGCTGGCCAAGAATCCCGCCGACCGCTTTCCTAATGCGGCCGATCTCCGTGTAGCGCTGGAACGAGCTCGCGCCACCAGTGCGGCCCAGTCCGCCGTCACCGAGCGTCGCCCGCCACCTGGCTTGGTGGTGGAGCAGGTCCCGCGCTCTGCCCCGCGTATCCATCCAACGACGGGCCCGGTGAACCAAGGCAATACCGTCAAACTGGGCGCCGGCGTTCCCGGTCGTCGCCCACGCGTGCGCCAGAAGGAGCACCAGCCACGTTGGTGGTTGTGGGCCCTGCCGGTCTTGCTGCTTGCTCTGGTCGGCGGAGCACTGGCCATGCGCTCCCTGGTGCACGGCGGCACCACCGCAGCTCCGCCGAGCACGCCGGTCGGTGGCCACAGGAGCGCGGCCCGATCCACGGCTCACACCGGCCCGAGTCGCCGCCACGCGGTACCTGCCGCCACTGCCACGCAAATCGCCCCGACCTCGACGACTGTTTCGCAACCCACTGTGCCTCCTCCGACCAGCGCCCCGGCGACCGCGCCGACACATGGTGCCCTTCCAGCGATTCCTCGCAACCCCGGTCCCGGGTCGACTCCTTCCGGCCAGCCGGCGCCGCCGGAAGTTCGTGCGGGGAATCCTCAGGACGCGGTGAAGAAGTTCTACGATCTCGTGACTCATCATCGCTATGCAGAAGCCGCGACTCTCTGGTCGAGTGCTATGAAAGCCGCGTACCCGCCTTCGACCAATATCTACGGTCGATTCGACAACACGCAGCAGATCGACGTACACCTCGGGAATGTGAACCGGCAAGGAGATACGGCGACGGCGGACGTTACTCTGGCCGAACGCAATACCGACGGCACTGTCACTGGCTACGTGGGAAGTTGGAACCTTGTCCGCGGGCCGTCGGGATGGCTGCTCGACAGCGTGAGCCTGAGTCCGGCACAGGTATCAGGTGCCGATGGAACACAGCAGAAGCTTCCCGGCAAGGGAAAACACGCAGGGAACGCGGGAAACCAAGGCAATGGATAGCGGCGACACTACCTCATCATGCTCGGTGAGGTTACGAGTTCACCGCGTCAAATAGTAGGGCCTCGACGTTCGGGACGCGCCGAAAATGCCGCCACCACCGCCAACAGGAAACAGATAATGGTGAAGATAATCTCAGCCAGTGAGAAGTAGCGGCAATCGAACGGCACCGAGAATACCGAGCCGAAGAGACTGATGGGGCTGCAGACGGCCGTTGGTCCCCCGTGCGGCGTCCCGTTGTACGACACAACTCCCAGCAGCGCCAGCGCCACGAATCCGATCGCCAGTAACGCGCTCAACATAGTGTTGTGGCTCGGCAGGACTCTTTCGGTTGTCTGGTTGACGGCGTAGGATTCGCATTCGTCGCTCTCCGCATAGTGCTATCCTCCCTGCCATAGTCAGTCTTGTCAAGTGGGATAGGGCCGCGCTGGGACCAGATTACTCCATTCTCCACCAGAACGAGCCACGGGCGTCGGTGCTCGACTCCACGGTTCGAATCCAGCAAGTGGGATGATACGCTGAGGCACCGATCCAATCCACCTTTCCCGCGAACCTCAGAAGGAACTTTCCCATGGCGATCCACGAATACCGTTATTCCAACTGGGACGGCAGCCAGCAGGTCCCCGATTTCACCGCCGACGATCTGCTCGAAAACATGGCAGACGATCTCCTGCGTGGCGGTGACCCGGAGCGTGCGCTCCGCAACATGATGAAACGTGGCTTCCGCCTGCCTGATGGCCGTCGCTTCGAGGGCATGCAACGCTTACATCGCCAGATGCGTGAGTATCGGCAGGACGTCTTTTCCCGCTTCGACCCCAACGGCATCGTCGACCGCGTACGGGAACAACTCGACGCGATACTCCGCACCGAGCAAGAGGAGATTGACCGTCGCCACTCAGGCGAGCAGACCCCATCGGAGGCGGGACCCGACCATCAACCGCCGCAGGCCGAGGGCCAGGCGCGGGCTGATGCCGGCGAGACTTCGACCGACCGGGGTTCATCCGACGCGTCCGGTGACGAACAAGCCAGTGCGGGGGAAAGCGGTACGTCAGCCTCCCCGAAGCGCGGCGATAGCCGGCCTGCGCCCGACAACCAGCCGGGAATGCCGGCGGGTGAGACCGGATCAGGCTCGGAAAGCGGTGGGTCGCCGGGCGAAAGCCAAGCACCCGCCGGAAATGATGAGTTTACCCAGATGCTGGAGCGTATGCTGCAGCGTAAGGAAGAGTATCTCGGGTCCTTGCCGCCGGATAACGCCGGTCGGATCAAGGGATTACGCGAGTACGACTTTCTGTCCCCCGAGGCGCGCGAGGCATTTGAAGAGCTGGTCGGCGGTATGCAGCGCCAGCTCATGGACCAATATTTTCAGGGACTCAAGCAAGGCATCGGCGAGATCTCTCCCGAGCAAATGGACGCCATCCGGCAGATGGTGCGCGACATGAACGAGATGCTCGAGTCGGCACAGGCCGGTGACCGCGGCGCCTTCGACCGCTTCATGGAGCAATGGGGCCAAAACTTCCCGGACGATGTCAAGAGCATTGAAGATTTGATGGAGCACCTACAGCGGCAGGCCTCCGCCATGCAAGCCTTGCTCGACAGCATGGATGAGCAGCAGCGGGCCGAACTGGAAGCCATGATGAACGAGCTGCTGCGCGACGATCGTTTGCGCACCGATCTGGCGCGTCTCGGCGCCAACCTGTCGGCTATGGGCTACCAACCGCGGGGCGGCGGCTTTCCCTTCCGGGGCGGCGACGCGCCAGGCTTCGGGGAATCGCTCGACATGATGAAGCGGCTCCAGGCGATGCAGGATCTGGAGAACGCGATGCGCCACGGCGATCCCTTCAACGCCATGGCGAACGCCGGTGGAGGCGATCCGGGCGAGCTGTTCGGACCTGGCCTCGGAGGACAGATTCAGGCCGTGAAAGACATGGCGCAGTCGCTCCTGGAAGCCGGCTACCTGCAGCAAGAGGGAGATCGGTTGCAGCTCACCGCCCGTGCCGTCCGCAAACTGGGAGATGCATCGCTCCGGGAGATCTTTCGCTCTCTCAAGCAGGATCGGTCCGGTGGTCATGCGATGCCGCGCAAAGGGACCGGTGGGGACATCACCCAGGAAAGCCGGCCGTACCAGTTCGGCGATCCCTTCCACGTCGACATCAAAGCGACGGTGATGAACGGCGTCATTCGGGATGGCACGGGTACGCCGGTCAAGATCGAAGCCGATGATTTTGCCATCTTCGAGACCGAGCGCAGCGTCCAGCATGCCACAGTTCTGGCACTCGACATGTCTCACTCGATGTATCTGAATGGTCTCTTTGTCGAGGCCAAGAAAACCGCGCTCGCCTTGGATAGCCTCATCCGTGGCCAGTTTCCGCGCGACGCCCTGTACATCATCGGGTTTGCACATGTCGCCTTCGAGCTCCAGCAGGAGCAACTGCCACGGCTGGCCGAAAACGACTACGTCATGGGGACCAACTACGAGATGGCACTTGGCCTGGCTCGACATCTCCTGTCCCGACACCGTGGGGGCAATCGACAGATCCTTTTCGTGACGGATGGCGAACCGACCGCCTGCACGCTGCCCGACGGCCGCATCTACTTCGACTGGCCGCCTCATCCCATGGTGCAGGATGCCGCGCTGACCGAAGCTGCACTCTGTGCCCGGGAGGGCATCACCATCAACACGTTCCTGCTCGATTCCGATCCTCGTCTGGTCGACTTCGCCCAGGAGATGACGGCCATGAACCACGGACGCATGTTTTTGACCGGCCCATATCATCTCGGCCAGCAAGTCGTGCTGGACTACCTCCACGGCAGGACGGTCAAAAACATCCGTTAAGTTCCCACTACCATTGATATATGAACAAACTGTCGTAGCTTCGACCGTCGTGGTCGACCACGTTCTCGCCGCGCCACTCCCCACCTCCGACGGCGGTCAATCCTCTTTTTCATCCGGCACTCCCTCGTAGCTCGCCGCCCCGTCGGCGAGGCACTTCGGCCGGGACCCCATGCACCCGCAATCCCCACACCCACCCCGGCGATGCTATCCTAGGTCATCTGTCCCATGAAGGGTGGACACCCAGATGCACCCCGCACACGAACTCGCGAAGGATCAATACCTCCACGCCGTTCGCGAGAGCTCTGCCCTCTTGCTGGATGCCGCCCGCCGTGACCTGAAGGCGCCGGTGCCGACCTGTCCCGGATGGTTTACCGCCACACTGGTCGCCCACATTGGTGAGGTGCAACGCTCCTGGGCCTTCATCGTGCGTACCCGCGCTCAATCACCGGTCGATCTGCCGGACTCGGAGTTCGACTCCTGCCCCGGCTTGTCGGCCTGGTACCGGGCCACGTTGGCGGAATCGGCGGATCTCAACGCCATTCCCGCCGGTCTGGTGGGTTGGGCCGCAGAAAGTACCGTTCAACTTCTGCGTGCCTTCGAGGAGGTCGAGCCGGAGGAGCCGATCTGGCATTGGTCGGGCGACAATCGTGCCATCACGCATATGCGCAATCAGGCGATAGAGGCGACCGTGCATCGTTGGGACGCCCAGAACGCGCAGAGCGCTATATCTCCGATCGATCCGGACATCGCCCTGGATGGGATCGCCCAACACTTCGAGGTGCAGATCCCGGCCGCCCGTCATTGGAACGAGTACCAGCGGGGACAGGGTGAATCGTACCATTTCCACCGCACTGATGGACCGGGCGAGTGGCTGCTGAGCTTCTATGGCGACGATGTGGCCGTAACCGCGGAACACGCCAAAGGCGACATCGCCATCCGCGGCTCCGCCGAAAATCTCTTTCTCTGGCTCTGGGGCCGCGTCTTCGCCGATCGCCTCGAGGTTTACGGTGATGCCACCTTGCTGGAGCGCTACCGTCACCTCGTGCCGGCCTCTGCCTAACACTCGAATCGAGAGCACCGTTACCGTCGGCCTGATTCCAATTCGTCATATGTCGGTAGACACTGCTCCTCCCGGCACGATACGATGACCAACGTGATGAGAAGTGCAGTGAACGCCACTTTCGGATTGCTGAGTCAAGTAATCCTCCTGAGCGCCTTCGCCTCGTAGGTCCCCGGCGCACACGATCTACGAGGCTGGACTCGGCGCCCGACGATGCTGCCGTACCGGGGAATCCCTCCCCAGATAGGTCGACCTAGACATCGTTCCGGCTCCCTCCACCCGCTCACGTCTCGTCATCACAGTCGGTCGCGCCCCTCCCTGACCGAGCACGGCCACTGGCGCGCACTACAGTCTTTTTGTCCCTGGCGGAGCCAATTACCATGTCAGCTCTCAAAAACGAATTCATCGACGGAGTGGAGGCCCCTCCATCCCGTCACCCCTCGTTGTGGCGGAATCGCGACTTCCTTATATTGTGGGCTGGGCAGATCGTCTCGTCGGTCGGGACGCAGATGTCCATGCTCACTTTCCCCTTGCTGATCCTCGCGGTCACTCGTTCGCCCGCCCAGGCCGGTCTGATCGGTGCCCTGCGTAGCCTACCGTACGCGGTATTGGTCCTGCCGGCCGGCGCGCTGATCGATCGATGGGACCGCAAGCGGACCATGCTGCTGTGCGACACCGGTCGGATGATCGCGCTCGGCAGCATCCCGGCCGCACTGGCGCTGGGACAGCTTTCCACCCCCTTGCTGGCCATCACGTCGCTGGTGGAGGGCACCCTCTTCACCTTCTTCAACCTCGCCGAGACCGCCTGCCTGCCGCGCGTGGTGCCCAGAGAACAACTCCCGGCTGCGGTTTCGCTCAACAGCGCCACCGACTCCGTGTCCATGATGATCGGACCGTCCCTGGGAGGTGCCCTGTATGGGCTCTCACGCGGCCTGCCGTTCCTGACGGATGCGGTTTCCTATGCTGGTTCCGTCATCTCCCTGTTCTTCATCCGGATCGAGTTCCAGGCAGAGCGCACGCAGCCACCGGAAAAACTGTGGCTTGAGATTCGAGAGGGACTGTCCTGGCTCTTTCATCACCCGCTGCTGCGGTTCGTCGCCGTCCTCACCGGCGGACTCAACCTCTTCAGCTTTGGATACGCGCTCATCCTCATCGTCTTCGCACAGCGGATGCATGCCTCCGCCTTCGCCATCGGCGTGATATTCGCAACCGGCGGGGTCGGGAGCATACTCGGTTCCCTGGCCGTTTCGCCGCTCCAGCGCCGTTTCACCTTCGGACAGGTCATGCTCGGATCCACCTGGTTCTGGGCGCTGACCTGGCCGCTGTACGCGTTCGCGCCCAACATCTGGATTCTCGGCTTGGTGAATGCTTTCGGCTTCGTGGTCTTGCCGGTGTACATGGGCACGCAATACAGCTATCGCCTGACCCTCATTCCCGACGAGTTACAGGGTCGAGTCAACAGCGTGTTCAAGCTCATCGCCTTTGGAGGACAGCCGCTCAGCCTGGCCCTCACCGGGGCCCTGCTGCAGTGGTTCGGACCGGTTACTACCATCTGGCTCATCTTCGCGCCGCAGGTTGTGCTGGCCGCCTGGGCCACCTTCAACCGCCCCCTGCGCCAGGCCCCGTCCCAGGCCCAGGTGGCCCAGACCCTCGCCCGTTGAGCCCTCCCGTCCGAATTGACCCACACGCATGCCGTGGTCGGGTCGACGCTCGTGGCCGACCCGCGTCCTCACGATGTCGCCCGAAACCTCCACTACCGTGAATCGTAGGTTTCATCCGGTACGCCGCTGCATAACTTGCGCCTTTCGCAAGAATTCTTTCGTCGTCCCTTCCGTGTGCCGGGATTTTCGTAGGGGCAGGCCCCCGTGCCTGCCCGCGGGATAGCGCACCAGAAGGCCAGGGCGATCGCCACGCCTGGCGCTCCCGGTATCCACCGCGGTAACCCGGCGCGCTCTCGCAAATTATTCCCCGTGACCGCCGCAGACGCGCCAACCGTTGTAGCGTCGACCCTCGTGGTCGACCCGCGCTGGCGCCCGCACCCGCTCATCCGACCACCGACGATCGTGCCTTTCAACCGGTACACCGCCCGTAGCTCGCCGCTCCGTCGGCGAGGCCGTATGAGCCAAATCTCCCAACACCTTCGGACCCCGCGCCATCACGGCGCCTCATCCCGCCCAATTTCCGCGTCCATCGCAAACACTGCACTCATTTGCGACTATCCTGAACTATGGACCCCGCGTCTATCCCCCTTTACCGCGGCCACAGTTTAGAAGTAAACTATGCGTGGAGAACGATCGCACGATCGAATCGTACAGTAGGAGAATATTCATGGAACTCAGTGGCATTCACCACGTCACAGCCGTCTCAGGCAGTGGACCTCGCAACCTCGCCTTCTACACCAAAGTGCTGGGCTTGCGCCTGGTCAAGAAAACAGTCAACCAGGACGTGCCGTCGACCTATCACCTCTTTTATGCCGACGAGGTCGGCACCCCCGGTACGGAAATGACCTTCTTCGAATGGCCCGATGTGCCCGCGCACGCGCCCGGCGCCGGCGATGTCTCGGCGACCGGCTTCGTGGTGCCCAACCGTACCGCATTGGAGTGGTGGGTGCAGCGCTTCGACGCCGAGGGCGTGTCACATGCTGGGATCGAGGAGCGAGCCGGTCGCCCTGTTCTGGCCTTTACCGACCCTGAAGGGCAACGCCTTGAACTGATCGTCGGCGAGCGCACCGACAGCAAACCGTGGAGCGCAGGCCCCGTCCCGGAAGAATATGCCATTCGCGGCTTTGCCTCCGTCACTTTGGTCGTCCGGCGCCCCGAGCCAACCGTAAGAGTCCTCACCGACATCATGGGGTTCCGCGCCGCCGGTAACTACACGGTCGACGGATCGCAGCAGGTGCTCGTCTTCGAAACCGGTGCCGGTGGCATCGGCACGGAAGTTCACCTCGTCGTGAATCCCAAATTGCCGCAAGCCCAGACCGGGATCGGGGGCGTGCACCATGTTGCCTTCCGCACCCCGAGTGACGAGGAACATCGCCAATGGCAG
>DAINCT010000086.1:0-11225 GCA_036732245.1 Chloroflexota bacterium
CGATAAGTCCCCTCATGCCTCGCTTGTACCACGCTACAGTGACGGTGGTAAGAGTTCAATGAACAGTCGTTGGGTCGTTGCTCATCTACCTTTTCATGCCGATTTCGACCGGTGGGAATACTCATTCACTACCCCTAGCGGTTGGGTTTGTCACCCTGCCCATCGCGCATAAATTAAAGAGTACTTGCATAAAATGAAAGGCTGTATTAATATAAATTCCATGAGCAAAGAGAAAGCAACACTATGCATCCAGTAATCGGGCGTTGCCCCATCTGTTCCAGCGAGTTGAGTGTGACGCGTTTGCACTGCGGAAGCTGCGGTACGACGGTCGAGGGGGAATTCAGTCTGGGGCCACTCTTACGGCTGAGTGGCGAACAGGTGAGGTTTGTCGAGGCACTGGTCCGCAACCGCGGAAGTCTCAAAGACGTGGGCTCCGAGCTCAACATGAGCTACCCCACCGTGAACAGTCGTCTAAACGACATTTTGATCGCGCTCGGATACGGAGATCGTGCCAAGGTGGCCGAGGCGCAGGATGCTCCCTCGGTGACGCCGGAACGACGACGTGAGATCCTGACCGACGTGCGCGAAGGCAAGTTAACAGCCGTGGAAGCAGATCGTCTGCTGCGCGGGCGAGCTTAGTAGGAGGTTCCACCATGGTAATGTCTGAAACCGAAGCAGTCGTCGAGGAGCAATTCTCGGTGGGAGACAGTCCGGAACTCTCGCTCGGCACGGTGTCGGGTCGGGTGTCGATCGAACCGTCCAGTGAGCCGGTCATCCGTGTTCGCGCTCGCAAACACGGGCGAGCGTCCGCGGTAGAAAACACAGCCGTCGAATTCTCGCGCGACGGGGACGCGGTGAGCGTCCGCACCAAAAGTGTGGCTCGAAAAATTCTGGGCGGGGACACCGTCTGCTCGATTGACTTCGATGTTCAGGTGCCGCGCGGCTGCGTGTTGCGTATCGACGCGGTCAGTGCCGATGTCGCTGTGCGCGGAATCGGAGGAGCGGTCGATGCCCACACTGTGAGCGGGCGCGTCGATCTCGACAACGCCTCTGAATCAATCTCGGTCAGGACCGTCAGCGGCCGCATCACCGCACATGGGCTGAACGGCGTGCTTCGTCTCAATACAGTGAGCGGGGACGCACTGATTACGGATTCCAGCTTGAGCGAATTTGAGGTGGAGAGCGTCAGTGGGGCCCTTCAGCTCGAAACCAGTCTGTCGGCCACGGGGCGATACCGCGCCAGGACCGTGAGTGGTGGCATTGAGGTCCGGATTCCGCACGACATCGGCGTCACTGTTCATCTCACGTCGGTCAGCGGCCGCATCCGTTCGGAGTTGCCATCCTCAATCGAAAAGGTGGGCTTCGGTAACTGGCACGCGACGATCAGCGGTGGCGGCTCGGAGTTGCGCCTCAACTCGGTGAGCGGCAACGTGACAATCGCGCAAATAGGCGCGCTGGTCCCCGCCTGATGTGTCAATCCTCAGTCAGCACGCATGAAGCCGGCAAGGAGATTTCGATGCAATCCACCAGTGACCATGTAATGGAAATGGAGATTTCAACCGACGGCCCTCCCGAAATTGTGGTGCGCGGGCATTCCGGTGACATCTCGATTGGAGCGACGCACGGATCGAAGATCCGAATACACGCGGACGGTCTCGAGCATGGCCGGAACCAATCGGGTGAGGAACCTCTCTTCGTGTCTCAGTCCGGTAACCGGGTCACCATCGACACCCATCGAAACCACCATATGTTGCACGCGGATTTGCGAATCGAGGTGCCGGTTGGATCCGGCCTCAATGTCAACACGATCAACGGCGACATCGCGATACACGGCATACGGGGTCCGGTAGAGCTTTCGACGGTCGAGGGCGATATGCATGTGACTCACGGTGAAGGTGCAATCAAGATTACGACCGTGAGTGGGGACCTGCACGCCGAGCATCTAAACGGGGCGCTGACCTTGCAGACGACCAACGGGGACGTCGTAGTCAGACATTCGACGCTCCATCGCTTCAACATCCACAGTATGAACGGCGATTTTATGATCGAAACACCGCTGGCACACGGCGAGCACTACTTTGCGAAGACGGCGAACGGCGATATCCAGCTCTGTGTTCCAGCTGACACGGGCGCGACTATTCAGATGCGTAGCACCAACGGTGACTTCCACTCCGATTTGCCCACCGAGGTCATCAATCCCAGCCGGCGTCACTGGCAGGGACGCATCAACGGAGGAGGCGCAAACGTCGAATTGGAAACGCTGAACGGCGACGTCCGAATCAAGCGAACGGATCAGCCCAATGTGTTCGCATCCGGGGCAACGCACTCGCACCATTCGTCGGAGATGCCGGAGATGCCGGAGATGCCGGAGATGCCGGAGATGCCAGAGATGCCGAAGACGCCAAAACCCCCAGTGCTGCGGGACGGGCTGGGTTCTTCAGATATCACGCTGGAGTCGGGCCTGGAAAGCGAAGCCTTTGACTCCGAGCAGGTGACGGCGCCCAATCGGCGAGAATACTCGGCTCCTGATTCGATCGAAATCCTCGCTCGGCTGGAACGCGGCGAAATTTCGGTCGAGGAAGCGATGGCCGATCTCGACGCCCTTCGATAAACGGTTGGGAACGACCGTTCGGGACCAGGGGGCGCGGATTCAACTCCTCTCCGCGCCCCCGATGCTTTCTTCTCGACCGGATATGCTCCCTCGTCCGATGCGCGTCGCCGGGTCGTTTCGTATGTCCGGGCGTGTTAGTCGCGCGGTTCAGATACCTGTCGATCGTAGATCGGAAGGGTAAAGGCAACTGTTGTGCCTCGCTCGGGGCCGGTATCAAGGTGGAGTTCGCCGCCACTCTGGGCGACGAGCGCCTCCACAATGGCCAATCCTAAACCGGTACCCCCACTCCGTCGGGAGCGGCTTTTATTGGCGCGGTAGAAGCGTTCAAAGATGCGGTCGGCGTCCTGCTGCGCCAGGCCGGGGCCCTCGTCACTGACCGCAAGACTCACGGCGGTGGGGGAGCCGGAACCCTCCAATGTGATCTGTCCGGCTGGAGCGCTATAGCGTGCTGCGTTTTCCACCAGATTCGTGAGTACCCGCCGTAGGGCTTCAGGGTCGACATATGCGGTGGTGCCATCAAGCTCCGAATAGCGAACTTCGAGTTTTCGCTCCGGCCAGGCGCCACCGTATCGATCGACAAAGTCGTCGAGAAACGATCGGACCTGCACCGGTTGTGGGTCGAGCACCTGTCCCTCGTCCAGGCGCGTGAGCGTGAGAAGATTGTCGACCAGGCGAGAAAGCCGAACTGCCTCTTGATGGATGTCGATGAGTCCTGCACGGAGCTGTTCAGGGTCTGCCTGGTGTTGCCGGAGCAGTACCTGAGATGTGCCCCGCAGCACGGTGAGAGGCGTCCGAAGCTCGTGCGAAGCGTCTGCCAGGAAGTGACGCATCCGTTCCTCAGAGGCCGTGGCCTCGGTGAGAGCCGCCTGCAAGCGGTCCACCATCAGGTCGAAGGCCTTGCCGAGCCGACCCGTTTCATCCGGCACGTGGGGCAGATTAGCGCGTTTTTCCAGATCTCCAGCCGCAATGTCCTCGGCAATCGTTGCCACTCGGCGCAATGGACGGAGCGCGCGATTGATCAGCGGCACAGCAATGAGGGCGCTCAAGAGAAGGGCCACAGCTGCACCCAGGGCAAAGACCACGCGCTCCTGCGAGAGGGTGTTGTTGGCCGATGTCAACGAATTCCCCAGAATGGCAAACCCCACAATCTTGTTGGGTGGGCCCAGTGGAATGGCGACCAACAACCGATTCCCAACCTGGAACCCCGACTGGTTCTGAGAATGCAAGATGCGGTGAAATCGCTCCCGCGCCGCGACTGCTTGTGGCGAATTCGAGCATACATCCGTGGTCAGCGTGGCACTTCCCAGGGCCACCACCGGCCGGGCAGTGTCGATCACCTGCTGGATCGTCACATCCGAAAGCCGTAGCGCATGGGTAGCCCCGGGCGGGCCGAGTCCGTGGTCGGCCAGCACATGCCCATCACGCGACACAATCTTTACGGCGGTATCATGCGAGCCAAGCAGGCCGGCCAGGGTCTGGGCATCGGTCTTCAAATCGGCCGGCGAACTGATGAAGCATGGCCCCAGCACGGCGAGTTCCGCCCCCGAGGCATTGCGCATGCTGTCCGCCATGGCCGTTCGTAAGTAGCCACCAAGTGTGACGGTCTGGAAAATACCCAGTGCGAGCAGGACAACTGCCAACACAACCAGATACCAGAGCACGAGTTGTCCTCGGACACTGGTCAAACGGGGAAAGAGCATGTGCCTTTCCTTATACGTTTAGCCGGTACCCTACACCGCGCACGGTTTGAATGAGCTCATGCTCGGGGTCCTCGAGCTTGCGTCGCAGATAGCCGACATACACTTCGACGTTGTTCTCATTGCCGAAGAAATCATACCCCCAGACGCGATCCAGGATCATCTGACGCGGCAGGACTCGACGAGGATTGAGCATAAATAGCCGGAGAAGCTCGTACTCCTTCAGCGTCAGTTCGATCGGATTGCCATTCAGCGTGACGGTGTGGCGAGCATGATCGAGCGCGATGGGCCCGGCGCGCAGTATCTCGTCTTGGGTAGCCAACTGTCGTCGGGCCACAGCATGAATGCGGGCGAGCAATTCCTCAAAATCAAACGGCTTAACGACATAGTCATCGGCGCCGGCTTTCAGACCAAGGACCCGATCGGCAATCTGGTCACGCGCCGTTAACATGATGATCAGAATATCGGGGTCGCGTCGGAAACGGTCTGCCAGGTCGAGCCCGTCGATCCCGGGGAGCATCAGATCCAGGATGACCAGGTGTGGCTTGAATGAGTGGAATTGCTCCAGCGCCGATGGACCGTCCTCCGCGGTTGCCACCGTGAAACCCTCATACGTGAGTCCCATTCGCAGGAAATTGACGATGTGGGCCTCGTCGTCGACGACCAGCACGCGAAAGGTCCCGGTCTCCGTCACGCCATCAATACGTTGCATGCTCGACTGCATTTACCTTCCGCTCTAGCCCCATTGTCACACTCCAACATACTCAAGAACAGTAAGGAAGCGGTGAATGGCGTCTGAGAGTCTCCTGAGATATCCGGTCAGGGTCGTCTCAGAGAACTCTCAGACCATGTTCCGACCGCTCTCAGGTTGCCCCAGTAGGCTAAAAGTGAACTTCAACAAAGGAATGACATCTGTGATTTTCAGGCGTAATCGCGCCGCTTGGGCCTTCAGTCGCACTTTCTCCTTCGCCACGCTCAGCGCCGTTCTGGCGGCCGGTACAAGCGCTACGGCACTCGCCTCTCACCGAGATGCGACGGTGCAAAAACCGCTCCGGGGCTTGGTTACCGCTGTCGGAAATACCGGATTACAGCTACAGACTTCAACTGGAACCGTCAGCGTCACTTTTTCGAAAGGGACCACGCGAGTGGTGCGCTTCGTGATGGGTAGCACAGCCGATGTGACAGCCGGGAAGCGTGTGGATCTCCACGTGGTAAGGGGAACCCGTACCGTCGACGTCATCCATGTGGAGCAAAACAAGCCCGCGCCGAGTCGCCCGGTGGTGGTTCACGTGCTGCCCAAGAGTAGCGATCGTACCGCGCCACGCCGGGATGTCAATGATGTAGTACCCCAGCCGCTTTCCGGTCAGGTCGTATCGCTCAATGGTGGCACCCTCACGCTGCGTTTCGGCAACGGATCCACCGGAACCTTCACGTTAGCCTCGAATGTTAACGTCAACGAAACACTTACAGGCTCTCTGGCCGATCTCGGCGTGGGAGAAACAGTGCAGATCTACTTCGGAAAGTCGGGCAGTGTGGCCAGTTCCATCATCATCACTAACGCATGAGCTAGCGCTTCTTCCTCCGCTTACACCGTTGCGGGCAGTACTGGCCAGTATCCGCCCGCAACGGTGCCTCCTCCTCCTCCGTCAGGAAATGCCATGAAAGTAGTAACGATCGCAATTCTCGGGATCGTGGCGACCGTTGGAGCGGCGACGCGAGGCGGGGCAGCGCATACCAGTCACAGCACAACGCCGGTAAGGAGCATTGCGGCGCGCGCCGGAACCGTCACCATCCAGCACATCGTGCAGCGCAGTACCGGTACCGCACTTGTCCTTGAAAGAGCGGACACGGCAGTGTTCGAACTCAACATTCCGACTAACGTCTCGATCGCAGTGGGAAACCAGGGCCGGATATCCGGGGCTAACTTGCGTTCCGGCGACCAACTCGTCTTGCAGCGCAATGGCGGCCTGGCGGATGCCTCGCAGCGGGTCGTGACCCTTTCCGGTGTGGTGGGCTACGCTCCCATCTCGAATAGCGACGTCATGACGGTTCAGATCTCGTCCGCGCGTACGATTTTGGTGGACGTCGATCCGACGACCCGTTTCTCGGATGTCACCGGCGCGAAGACGTCACTCGTGGACATCGTTGATGCAGATATCGTGTCTGTGCACGGCGTACTCGACACGACGCTGGACGAAGTCGTCTCCACACAGGGCGTCGTGCGCTCGGGCCCGAAGATCAGTCGTTCCTACTCATCGACGTAGTCAAGTCCGGTCCTTAAATGGATTTCCCCTCGGTCAAAGACACACTCGCAAGCCGTCGTAGGGAACGGCCCGAGCGTTCCGCCCCGCTGGTCCTGGCGTTTCTCCGTCTCGATGTGCATTCAGCTCTCCCTATGTGTACGCCGTAGGCCGGTCGCTCCCGCAAAAAAATCCCCGTGACCGCCGTAGACGCGCAAACCGTTGTAGCGTCGACCCTCGTGGTCGACCCGTGCTGGCGCCCGCACCCGTTCATCCGACTACGGACGAGCGCGCTTTGCATCCGGCGTGGTGCCGCTAAGCGGCATGGGAGACTCCGTCGCCGGCATGATCGTTTAGGTTCGGACTTTCGGGAAACCACAGTAATTGCGCAAAAATCATCGACCCTTACAAGTCGCGCAAGGGAAAACCCGCGCGTGTATGCGATACCATGGAGAAGGCATGGATGGGCCGCTTTTCGTAACCCGGATCGTAGGAACCGGGGACCGCGCGGCGCGTGCGAGCCCTTTAGCCGCTCCTCTTGATGGGTGTTTCGTCGGGCTCCGGCCGCGTACGCCGGTCTCCACCGAGGAGTATGGTTAAAAGCGCATAACGCGGCCGCCGGAGCCCGGAAAGCGTTGGCTCTTCCACATCGCGACGTGCGGCAGAAATGGGATATCGACCATGAACAGTAGGGAAGCCCTATACGGGCCGAATGTGGGCTATGCCCTTGAACTGTACGAACGCTACCTCGAAGACCCCGAATCGGTTGACGAGGCGACACGGGCCTACTTTGAGCAATTGGTCTCGAATGGAGAGGGAAGCGCAGCGATCGCGACACTGGCGCGTCCGTCCTCTCCTACCGAAACAGCGTCGCGTTCGAATGGGGCGCGAGGTCGAGCCGAAACCAAACCGGCGCCGATCGCTAGCAACGGCTCTGCACTACCCGCCACCGAGCGGCCGCCGGTTCCTTCAGACGCCCAGGACGTCCACCGGATCGTGGTAGCCGCGCGTCTGGCACGCGGCATCCGGGAGTACGGACATCTCGCGGCAAATATCGATCCATTGGGAGCGCCTCGTCCCGGTGACCCGATGTTGGAGGCGGCCACCCATCACATCAGTGAATCGGAGCTCCAGCATCTGCCCGCCAGCATTGTATGGCCGGAAGTAGGGCCCGAAGGCGGTACGTGTCTGGACGCCATCACCCGCTTGCGCGGCATGTATTCCGGCACCGTCGGCTACGACTTCGACCATGTACAGGACTTCAACGAGCGCGCCTGGCTCCATGACAACGTCGAAAACGGAACGTTCTGGCAACCACTCACCGAGGAGGCGCAACGTGCCCTCCTGTACCGGCTAATTCAGGTTGACGGCTTCGAGCGCTTCCTGCACACGACGTTTCAGGGGCAGCGGCGGTTCTCGGTCGAGGGCACGGATACGCTGGTGCTCATGCTCGATCAGCTGGTATTGGCAGCCGGCACCAACGGCACGCGCGAGGTGTTAATCGGTATGGCCCATCGTGGCCGGCTGAACGTGCTCGCGCACATTCTTGAGAAACCGTACGAATCCATCTTCTCGGAGTTTCACGGAGCATCGGATTCGGAGCCGCGGAGTCACGAGCTGGACTTCGATTCAGAAACGAGCTGGTCTCGCGATGTGAAATATCACCTGGGAGCGGAACGTACCGTCCTGAACGGGAATTGGGACGGGATGAAGATTACCCTGGCGGATAATCCCAGTCATCTAGAATTCGTGAATCCCGCGATCGAAGGGTTTGCCCGTGCGGCTCAGGATCGGCGTGGCCACCCCGGGCCACCAACGCAGGATGTCGAGGCCGCTCTGCCCGTGACAATTCATGGCGATGCAGCGTTTCCGGGACAGGGAGTGGTGGCCGAAACGCTCAATCTCTCCCGTCTCCCGGGCTATCAAACCGGCGGCACGATTCGCATTATCGTGAATAATCAAATCGGTTTCACCACCAACACCCAGGACGGGCGATCGACGCTCTATGCCAGCGATCTGGCCAAGGGATTCGAAATTCCTATCATGCACGTCAACGCGGACGATCCGGAGGCCTGTGTAGCCGTGATGCGACTGGCTCACGCCTACCGAGAGCAATTTCACCGCGACGTGTTGGTCGACCTCGTGGGTTACCGGCGTTGGGGCCACAACGAGGGCGACGAGCCAAGCTTTACTCAGCCTGCCATGTACGAACAGGTGCGATCACACCCACCGGTGTGGAAGGTGTACCGGGATCGATTAATTGAGCGGGGAGTGATTACCGCCGACGATGCGATCCAGATGGATAATGAGATCCAGAACACGCTGCGCGAGGCGCGTGATAGGGTAACGGAGGGACGACCCGGGCACGTCTACGACCCCGTCGATCGAACGTCGGCTGCGCAGCAGGTTGAAACCGCGGTACCCGTGAAAGACCTTCGAGCGCTGAACGATGCACTCCTGACGAGGCCGGAGGGATTCGCGGTGAATGACCGTCTGGAACGCGTATTGCGGCGACGTCAGACGGCCCTTGATGGAACATCGAAAGGAATCGATTGGGCCCATGCCGAGACTCTCGCGTTTGCATCGATCCTGGCCGAGGGCACACCCATTCGTTTATCCGGCGAAGACTCGGAGCGCGGCACATTCAGTCAGCGCCATCTGGTCCTGCATGATACGAACACTGGTGCCACCTATACCCCCCTGCAGGCGCTCCCTCAGGCACAGGCCTCGTTTGCCGTCTACAACAGCCCATTGAGCGAGGCCGCGGTTCTCGGGTTCGAGTACGGTTACTGCATCCACGCACCGGAAGCACTGGTGTTGTGGGAAGCACAGTTCGGGGATTTTGCCAACGCCGGGCAGGTCATTATCGACCAATTTTTGGGCTCAGCTCGCGCCAAATGGCGGGAGGAGCCGGCTCTGGTGCTGTTACTGCCGCACGGCTATGAAGGGCAGGGTCCAGACCACTCCAGCGCACGTCTCGAGCGATTTCTTCAACTAGCGGGAGAAGAGAACCTGCGTGTAGCAAATTGCACCAGTGCGGCGCAGTACTTCCACCTGCTGCGCCTGCAGGCTGCATTACTCGATTCCGACCGGCGTCCCCTTGTCGTGATGACCCCTAAGAGCCTATTACGACAGCCGCTCGCCGGTTCGGGTTTGAGTGAACTGGCCGAGGGACGATTCCAACCGGTGATCGACGATGCTCATGGGCCGGCGCGCCGTGGAGCGGTCCGTCGACTGGTTCTGTGCAGCGGAAAGATCGCCATCGATCTGACCACCAGCGCCAAGGCTCGGGCCGAGCCGGTTGATTCAATCGCCGTGGCGCGGATCGAGTTGCTGTACCCGTTCCCGAGCCAGGACCTCCGAGACGTGTTGTCTGAGTATCCAAACCTCCACGAAGTCGCGTGGGTACAGGAAGAACCGCAAAATATGGGGGCGTGGACCTTCATTCGTCCCTTGATCGAAGCGCTACTCCCAGACGCATGCGAGCTGCAATACATCGGCCGGCCCGTCCGAGCCAGTACGGCAGAGGGAACGACCGAAGCCCATGCTCGGGAGCAGGCTCGTATTATTGAGGAAGCGCTCGGCGGTAAGACTCCGGCCACGATTGAAACAACCGGGAGGGACGATGTCAGCTGATATTACGGTGCCGGCGCTCGGCGAGTCGATCGTCGAGGCCACGGTTGGACGGTGGCTCAAGTCAGAGGGAGACACCATCGAGCAAGGTGAGGCGGTGGTCGAGCTCGAGACCGACAAGGTGAATATGGAAGTCGCCGCCGCGGCTAGTGGAGTACTCACCTCCATACTGCGCGCCGAGGGTGAAACCGTGACCATCGGTGACGTGCTGGGTACGCTGGACGATTCAGCTCCATCCGATGCTGGTGGCGGGCAGGCAAAGTCGGCATCCCCCGTCACCGCACCGTCCGCTGCTGAAGCGCCGGAACGTTCCCAGGGAAACGGCGTGCCGGCCGGTGCATCTGTCGATACGTCGGCGGATGGTGATAGCGGTGAGTCAGCCCGATCCACCCCCCTCGCGCGCCGTATTGCCTCCGAGCATGGCGTCGATATCAACCGTGTTCCGGGCACCGGACCAAGCGGGCGCGTCACCAAAGAGGATGTCACCGCGTTTGTGGATGCAAGCGCCACACCCAACGCCGGCCGGCCTCCCGCGCCGGCGGCTCAGAAACCGGCCGCGCCGCTTGCTCCGCCGGTATCCATGACGGCGACCGATGAGTCGTCCCGCAGCGAAGAACGGGTTCGCATGTCACGGCGCAGGCAAACTATCGCTCGCCGTCTGGTGGAAGCGCAGCACTCGGCTGCTATGCTCACCACCTTTAACGAAGTCGACATGACTGCGATCATGGGGATCCGTGTGCAGCGGCGTGACGCCTTCAAGGAACGATTTGGCGTGGGCCTCGGGTTTATGTCGTTCTTCACCCGTGCCATCGTCGCCGCTCTCAAGGCATACCCGCGGCTCAATGCCGAGATCCAGGGCGATGAGTTCATCCTCAAACGGTATTACGACATCGGCATAGCGGTGGGAGCGGAAGAGGGACTGGTCGTCCCGGTGCTGCGTGATGCCGATCGGATGTCGTTCGCCCAAATCGAGCAAGGCGTGGCCGAACTCGCCTCAAAGGCGCGCAACGGCACTCTGAGCCTGGCTGAGTTGCAGGGCGGCAC